>JAHFBS010000031.1 GCA_023249895.1 bacterium
ATAATACGAAGTATGATCTTACTTTTCTTGGCTATCATGTATATCGTTCAGCGCAGGGGTATTTTATTCCCAAAAGACCATTAACCAAGCATCCCATTCGCGATACATATTTTATTGATGCATCGTCAAGTGCACGACGAAAAAAATATGCGTATCTTGTGCGCGGAGTTTTTGCCTGTGAAAACATTCAGGTGCAAGGACCTGCGAGTCAATTGATAGGGTTAAATAAATAACCCTCCAACTTAGGACAAGCTGGAGGGTTGGGGGGGCGAACAATACTTTTACGTATTGTTCTTTTAGGGACTTGTATAAACTTTTTATAGCCTCAAAATGATGTCAAAAAATTACATCGCACATGGTAACAAGATGGGTGTTTGATGTCAAGTAAAAAGGGTTGAGTAGGAGTGGAAATGACTGCACTAAAGATGAATATATGCGCCGTAGCCGCTGTTTTCCTGAGTTTTGTCAAAAACACGTGCCAGACTAGCGTTGCACCAAGTCACTCTTTTGTTCCCGACGTTTATATTACACGTCAAGTGCCCAAGGATCGCTACTATATTGATAAGATTCGCGACCTCTTTTTTGAACCTGCCCGATCAGTTGCGGGACAGCGTCGCGCCGTGTACAACAAAGCGATAAAAAAATATGGCGGGCAAGAAGTTATCTTATTAACTGATGATGAGGTACGTATTTCAGCATTATATTTCAAACGACCTCAAGCGCGGATCAATCTTATATACATTCCAGGTTATTTTTTTGATATGACGCCCAGCAAAGAATGGGGTGCTCCTTTTGCCGGCTTGTTTGACGATTGCAATGTTTTGATCATTGATTGGCGTGGAGTTGGTGATAGTGAAGGCGTTTGTAGCATGATACGAAAAAATTCTTTTGGTAAAAACGCCTATCATGATATTCAAGCTGCCGTAGAATTTGTAAAACGTGATAATGCATATCCGGTTGTTGTGATTGGTTTTTGTTGTGGGGGCGCGTTGGCATTATATGCCACAATTCAATCGCAAAAAGAAGGACGTCCCACCGCCGATGCTTTAGCTCTCGATTGTATTTTTGCGACCTTTGAACAACAATTTGCTCGTGCGGTTGTTGCTGAAAAACGTTGTTGGATGCGATTGATGAGTAATTTAGGCCTTGCGCGTTTCCTGATGACGTATCGTATGGATGGTAATATTTTTGAACTTAATCCGATTGATATGATCAAAGAAATTAAAATTCCTTGTTACTTTGAGCATTATGCTGCCGATCCCTATGCGCCACTTGAAGAAAATATTGCAGTATACCAGGCTGCTTCGTGTCAGAAGATGTTTATGCTGAGCGAAGAAGGGCGGCATGTGCGTATGCACACCAAAATTCCTTATCAATATCGCGAGGCATTTTTGCTTTTCTTGCAAAGATTTAATTTTCTACCTGCTCAAGATTCTGCTTAAGCGCAAATGCTTTTTCGATCAGCACCGCTTTGCGGTCTTTAAGATTTTCTTTGCTGTCAAAATAGTGACTCAAAAGGGTGGCGAAATCCATGTCAACTTTGACCGCTGCCCTGCGTTCACGTAAAGGGGCTGGCTTGTGGACAGGAAAAATTCCTACAAGGTAGAGCGCTTTTTGACAAGCATTTTGGATTGCACCCAAGTCGACGGTGTCACTTTTGCCTTCAGGAAGATGGTAGACAATTTTGACAATGGCATCCTGAATAGTGTGTTGTGTAAGCGCCGTAAGTATCTGCTCCGTCTGATCGCCTGTCGCGTTGAGTTTCACATCAATTTGGACCATGGGACGTGTAGGCAGTTGTATGAATTCATAGCTGCTTTTTTTCGAGGCCTTTTCTTGGTGAATGGTAACGACACAAAATCCTTTTGTTTCTTTGCGTTCGCCAAAATCGACACGTTCGCAGGAGCCAGAATAGACAACAGCGGGATGCCCTGAGGCGTTGAGATTTTGATGTCCGTGTAAATGCCCAAGTGCTACGTAATCAAATGCGGTTTGTGCGAGCTGTGAAGGCATAAACACCGGATCAGTTCCATAAATAGCGCATTTTTCAGAACCAGAAAATATGCCCGAACTTACGGTGAGGTGTCCTGCTAAAACGGCAGGAAGCGTTGGATCAATTTTTTCTGCAAAACTGCTGATAACTTCACCGATCTTTTCAGATAAATAGGTAGCGATTTCGTGGTGATCTTTAAAATGATGCGACTGATGTGTGACGACATGGTTGCGTAGTGGCCAAGGAATGCCAACAATTTGTACAGTCCCTGATGCTGTAGGTAACGTGATAAGGTCTGGCTTTGAAAAGACAAAAAAACCATCGAGTGGAAGATAGGCAAAAACATCTAATGCGTGTGCTTTGCCAAAACTTAAAGGATGATCGTGGTTGCCAACCACAATAACTACCGGTATGCGTGCTGCATGAAGTCTGAGCATGTGCTGTGCAAGCAATTTTTGTTGTGTTGGCGTTGGATTTGCCGTTTTATAGGCATCACCGCAAAAAAGGAAGAAATCAACTTTGTTATCGATAGCATAATCAACGATGTGTTCAAAGTTACGTGAAAAATCTAGAAGACGGGAGTGAATTCCCGTCTTCGCATCAATTTTGCCGTAATTTTCGATGCCAAAATGAGCATCAGCGGTATGAATAAATTTCATTAAAACTCAGCGCGTTGCTCATTTTTTGTTTTTACTGCTCCGGTGAACTGAAATGTTTTGTTGCACTCGGAACCTGTTGGCTTTTCTTCGATCTCCGCATCAGCTGGTGAAACAGCTTGAGGCTCGTTTCGTGGTGAATTGATCTGAGGAACGGTTGATGTGGCGGAGCTTGCTGCAGGGACATTTTGATTGATAGTTGATCCAGCCATGACAACCGCATTCTTGCCAACCGTTATTGGCGCAACAAGCGTGTTGCCAGCTTGGACAAAAGCATTGTCTTCAATAATGGTCTGATTGCTCTTGCTTCCATCAAAATTGTTCGTAATAAGCCCTGGGCCTGTTTTAACGTGTGAACCAATGGTTGTATCACTGATGTAGCTGAGATGGCGTGTTTTGGAATAAGCGCCAACGGTAGAATTTTTCATTTCAACAAAATTACCGATTTCAACGTGATCTTCAATACAGCTGTTATCAAGTAAGCGAGCAAAAGGACCGATGTTTGCATGCTTACCAATGTTGCAGCGTTGGATCACCGAATGTGAATGAATCATTGATGAATCGCCAATGGTGGCGTCTTCGATAATTGAAAACGCTCCAATAAAACATTCTTCGCCAATTTTAGTTGAGCCCAAAAGATGGACGCCGGTGCCGATAAATGATCCGGGAGCAATTTCAACATTGATATCAATATGAATGCTTTGAGCAAGTTCAAAGCGTACTCCGCGTGCCATCCAACGCTTGATAAATTCAGAGCGTTTGATTTGTTCAACGCCCCAGAGTTCCTGAAGTGTATTAACGCCGCGAACATTATCAAAAGGGACTGAGATTGCTTGTACGGGAAGATTTGCTTCACATGCCAAACGAATAAGTTCAGGAAGATAAATTTCTCCTGTTACCGAACTTTTGCCAAGTTTGGTGATGTAACTTTGGAGAAATGATCGCTTCATGATGTAGATACCGGCATTGATACGGTTAATATAGCGTTGTTCGTCATTGCAATCTTTTTCTTCAACGACCCAAAACTTACCGTCTTTTTCAAGCACACGGCCGTAACCTGTTGGATCAATGACGTATGAGGTAAAAAATGAGATTGTATTATCGTGTTGAACATGCTCGATGATTAGATTTTGTACAAGCTCTTTGGTCAGCAGGGGCATATCACCGTACAAAATTAGAACATGATCTTGATCCCAGGTGTGTTGGGTACATGCAACAGCGTGTCCGGTGCCAAGTTGTTCATGTTGAATGATATAAGAAAGTTGATCGATCGGTTTTTTATTGAGTTCTTGTATGACCGTGTCACTTTGGTGTCCAAGAACTAAAGTGACCGGAATATTCAATGACTCAAGAATCTTTAAAGGGTATAAAATCATCTGTTGGCCACAAATAGTAAAAAGCAACTTCGTTTTTTTGGTTTTAAAACGTGTTGATTTTCCCGCCGCAAGTACAATAGCGCGTGTGTTGTAGCTATTCATTGATTTCTCCCTAGGTTTGAATTTCAAAAATCATAGTGTATGTTCTGGTTTTAAAAGCGTTTTTTGCATGAGATATTCACTAATGATAGCGACGAAGCGCAACAAAAAGCAACTAGTTTTTTAATTTTACAAGGGCATAATTGTCAAGTGCTCACGAAACTTTTATAGTAAGAGCTTTCTTACGAGTAGCGGAGAGGTGGCTGAGTGGTTGAAAGCGACCGTCTCGAAAGCGGTTATCCCGGGAAACCAGGATCGTGGGTTCGAATCCCACCCTCTCCAAAAAAGGAGTTCGTGGATTACAAAGATATTCAAGCTGGAAATACCAGCAACCACTTCTGGTTCAAAGCCAAATGCGATCTTGTTGCTACCTTACTCGAACGGGTGTCTGCCGGGAAAACGGGGCTGAGAATTTTGAGCCTTGGGGCCGGAACGGGGGATGATCTTGAGATTCTTAATCGCTACGGTCTTGTGTATGTGGTTGATATAGATCAACGGGCATTGGCGCTGATCAATGAAAATTCGTGTGTAGAAAAACGATGCCAAGATGCCTGCGCATTATCATATGAAGATAACTTTTTTGATATTGTCGTGGCTTGCGATGTCTTTGAGCATATTCAGGATGATCATCGAGCGCTGGCTCAGGTGCATCGGGTGCTTAAGCAGGGTGGGGTACTGATCTTTACCGTTCCAGCGCATCAGTGGCTTTTTAGTGCCCATGACCGCGCGCTTGGTCATTATCGACGATACAGTAAAAAAACATTAAAAACGCTTTTAAATCCCTTTTCCATAAGAACGATATCTTATTGGAACTCGCTGCTTTTTGTTCCGGCTGCTTGCAAGCGATTGAGCGAGCGGTGGTCAAAACCTAAGGTCAACAGCGTTGTGCTACCAACGCTCCTGAATTCTTTCTGCTATCGTCTTTTAAGTATCGATAATTTACTGATCAAAAAGCATATCATGCTGCCGACAGGGCTAAGCCTTGTCGGTATTTGTCGTAAGTAAGTCTTTTACCCCTTCATCGCTGCCTTCATAAATGCCATAAACAATGGATGCACCGCCAGCGGTGATGACTGAAACTCTGGATGAAATTGCGTGCCGAGCATAAATGGATGGCCTTTGAGTTCTGATATTTCCACCAAATTCTTATCTTTGTAGATCCCAGAAAAAACAATGCCTGCTTTTTCTAGCGCCGTACGATAATCATTATTTACTTCGTAACGATGGCGATGGCGTTCTTGCACCACGTTCTTGCCATACGCAGTAGCTGCCTTTGATCCCTTGAGCAGTGTGCATGGATACGAACCGAGGCGCATGGTTGCGCCTTTGCGTGTAACACCGCGTTGTTCTTCCATAAGGTCGATTACTGGCGCAGGCGTTTTGGGATTAAATTCAGTGCTATTTGCTTTGGGATGTTTCAAGAGTGATCGTGCAGCCTCAATAATCATGACCTGCATACCCAAGCACAATCCAAAATAGGGAATCTTGTGCTCGCGTGCCCAACGTGCAGCAAGAATTTTACCTTCAACTCCGCGTACATCAAAGCCACCTGGCACCACAATGCCATCCAAGGTTTTGAGCTTTTTCCATACGCTTGAATTGCTGCCATAAGGTGATTTTTCGAGCGCTTCGGCTTCAATAACCTCAAGCTTGACGCGACGATTGCAGTGAAAGCCGGCAGATTTAATTGCTTCAACAACGCTGATGTAAGGATCATTGCTGCCAACATATTTTGCAACAAGCCCAATAGTTACTGTTTGCTTGCTATGAACAATGCGATCGATAAAATTTTGCCAGTCAGAAAGATCGGGCGCTTCTGGTGTTGAAATGCCAAAGTATTTTTGAATTTTTCTTCCCATTCCTTGTTTGCTGAGCTCAAGAATGATGCGATACGCCGGATCGATCGTAAGCATTTGAAAGATAAAGTCTGAAGGAACTTCGCACATGAGTGATAATTTTTTAATGGAATCGTCATCGACGGGGTGGTCGGCGCGTAGTACCAGGCAATCAGGAGTCAGCCCTGCTTGTTTAAGAGCGATTACACTATGTTGGGTTGGCTTTGTTTTTATTTCACCGGTCCAGCTTAAAAATGGAACCAAGCTCAGATGTATGTGCATAATGCGTGATTCGCCCAATTCCATTTTGAGCTGACGGACAGCTTCAAGAAAAACTTCACCTTCCATATCTCCAACCGTGCCCAGCGACCAAGAAATTTTCCGGTGCGTTCACCATCGAGTATTTCTTGATAAATTTGGCCTGAAGAAACCGATGAATCGCGTTGTAAATTGACGCCAATGGTACGCTCGTAATGACCTAAATCAAGATCGGTTTCTGCTCCGTCAGCGGTGACAAAAACTTCGCCATGCACCAGCGGGGACATTGTTCCCGGATCGACGTTAAGGTAAGGATCCCACTTTACAACAGCAAGCGAATAACCTGCTTTTTTAAGAAGTACGCCCACGGATGATACAAGGACGCCTTTACCGATTGATGAGCATACTCCACCGGTGACGATAATGAATTTTGTTTTTATTTTTTTTATCTGGGCGAGTAACGTTTCGACATCATTTGTTGTGGATACATGGCGGTGCATATTTTCTCCTTTATTTTTTTATCAAAATTTTTCCCCCCAACGCATTGTTATGCAATTTGGGGGGATGAAAAAATAAAATATCACTACATCATGGGCAGTGTAACACCTTGTTGTTTCATATATTTACCTTTGCGGTCGGCATATGAAGTTTCGCATTCGGTTTCTGCTTGAAAGAAAATAACTTGGGCTATTCCTTCATAAGCATAGACGCGTGCTGGTAGTGGGGTAGTGTTAGAAATTTCTATGGTAACATGTCCTTCCCACTCTGGTTCTAGCGGGGTGACGTTAATGATAATTCCGCAGCGTGCGTAGGTTGATTTGCCCAGACAAATAGTAAGTATGTTGCGTGGAATGCGGAAGTATTCAATGCTGCGGGCAAGCGCAAAAGAATTTGGTGGAATGGTACAGACATTACTTTGTACTGAAACGAATGAATCTTCGTTGAATTCTTTTGGATCGACTATTGAATTATTGATGTTGGTAAATACCTTAAATTCATTGGCGATGCGCAGATCATATCCGTAGCTTGATACGCCGTAGCTGACAATTTTGCCTGATGATGTTTCATTAGTGCGTACCTGTCGGTCAGCAAAAGGCTCAATCATGCCAGAATTAAGAGCCATAAAGCGTATCCAACTGTCTGCTTTGATACTCATGAATTTCCTTCCGATGTCATACCCGTAAAAAATTTTTCTGTGTTAATCCTTACCATATTTAGAGTGATTCTGATAGTATGACGCCTGAACCCATACAAGGTGAAAGGAGAGTTTTTTATGGAGCATGTTTCACAATACCCCGCAGCACGAGTAGCAATAATTGGTGCCGGATTTGTGGGGAGCACAACCGCATACGCATTGATGATGACAGGGGCCGCTTCAGAAATTGCTTTGATTGATGCAAAAAAAGAACGAGCAGAGGGAGAGGCTCTTGATTTAATTCATTGTATGCAATTTACCACTTCGGTGCATATTGAATCCGGTGATGATTTCTCGTTAGTAAAAAATGCAGCTGTTGTTATTATTGCTGCCGGTGTTCCACAAAAGCCAGGGCAGTCACGATCAGAACTTTTGGAAACCAATACGTTGGTTTTTAAAGATATTGTTCCTAAAATTATGCGTTACAACAGCGAGTGCATTATTCTCGTGGTAACTAACCCCTTGGATGTTCTTACGTATGTTACGCTTAAAATTTCTGGCTTTCCTGCGTGTCGAGTTTTTGGGTCAGGAACCGTTCTTGATACGGCGCGCTTACGTTATCTGATGGGACAGCATTTTGAGGTAAGTCCTAAAGATATTACGGCCTATATTTTGGGAGAG
>JAHFBS010000032.1 GCA_023249895.1 bacterium
TATCCTGAAATAATAATATCGTTCCAAGGCATTTCTTTTTGATGCATCCAAGATTTTACAATCGTATAAAAAGCCCAAGTTCTGATAATGTCATGAGCTTGTGGTCGCATGCTCATAGGCAATGTCACCCCATCGGGTGATTGATCAGGCCATTTAAGATTAATAAGTGGCGTCAGGGACGAAGTATTCCACGTATCCATAACATCAGTATCGGGCGCAATGGCAGTACTTGAACAGCGCGGACATTTTCCACCCGGAAACTGCTGTTCCTGAGGATCGATCGGTAAATCTTTGGCATCTGCTATAAGAACACGCTGACAATCTTTGCAATGCCACACCGGAAATGGAATACCAAAAAAGCGCTGACGCGAAATGCCCCAGTCCCAGTGTAAATTTTGCACCCAATCAAGATAACGGGCTTTCATAAAAGCAGGCTTCCATTCGATCTCATCAGCACGGCGTAAAAAGGCCTCTTTATGATCAAGAATTTTGATAAACCATTGAGGAAGTACTAAATATTCAATTTCTTGTTTGCAGCGCTCGTGTGTATTAACACTGTGCGTAATTGATTTTTGGCCAACCAGCCGTTCTGATTCTTTGAGCAACTCAAGCATTTTTTTACGCGCATCACGTACGTTAAGACCGGCAAGAGGACCTGTTTCAGGCGTCCATTTGCCATCCAAACCTACCGATTGAACAAAAGGCAGTTGATAGGTCTTGTACCAATGAATATCGGTCTGATCGCCAAACGTACAACACATCACCAAGCCGGTACCCTTAGCAGGATCAACCTTTTGGTCGGCCATAATGCGTACCGGTTTTTCAAAAACAGGTGTTATGGCAAATTTATTGAGCAAATGTTTGTACCGAACATCCTCAGGGTTAAAAAAGAGCGCAACGCATGAGGGCAATAATTCAGGACGGGTCGTAGAAATAATAAGTTTTTCGCCCTCTTCGGTAATAAATACAATATCGTTAAAGGTCGTTGTAACCTCAGCGCTTTCAAGTTCAGCCTGGGCTACCGAAGTGCGGCAGGTGGTGCAATAGAGCGAAGGTTCTTGTTTGCGATACACAAGCCCTTTGTTATAAAGATCGATGAATGAATATTGGGCTACACGACGCACGTCTTTTGAAATCGTCGAATAGGTCTTTGACCAATCAATGGATAATCCCATACGACGCCACAAATTTTCGAATAATTTTTCGACTTCAGTCGTCTCACGCAAGCAAAGGTCGATAAATTCTGAACGCTTCATCAAATGTGCACGCGTATTGTGTTTCTTCTCAACAAAACGCTCGGTTGGCAATCCATTGTCGTCAAAACCCATTGGGTAAAAAACGTGATACCCGCGCATACGCTTGTAACGAGCAATCAAATCGGCATGGGTGTATGAAAAAATGTGACCGATATGCAGAGAGCCAGAGACCGTTGGTGGGGGCGTATCGATACTAAAAACTTTTTCAGGATTGGCCGGAACAAAGTTGTACACCTTTTCTAGCGTCCACAATTCCTGTGCTTGCGCATCACATTTTGCATGATCGTACAGTTTTTCTATTTCCATACCGCAGCTCGTTTTTTTAATTTTTCAGTAAGAAAATTACTTCTATAACTCATGGGCAAAAGTATACCATAGAATCGATTTTTAGACGTCCCAGTGCTTTTATGCTATAAAGAGGGACTTTTTTCTGAAGAAAATAGTGGTAAATAAAGGTTAATTAATGAAACCGGTCATCCCAAAATCTGTCGCTTTTTTAGCCCTAACTTTAGGGTTCATGTTAGCACCACAGCCAACCATAAATGCAAACACTGAAATCGTCACCGCCCTGTTACGCGGCCCAGCAGCCTATCTTGAATACGAACTGCGTAATGATACCTCCCGCAGCGCGCATGCAAAAAAAGCACTAATTGCCTCTATTCGTTTCATCAATGATCTATATAATCCACAAACCTCACTTCATAAATTTGGATGGTTTATATATGATGCGCGACAAATTTTGCTACATCTTAAAGCACTGCGCTCAGCACAAAATCAGTCGGGACAACTAACACAAAATTCTGCTGAACAAAATCTATCTGACGATAAAGACTATCAAATTCTCCGCCGCTTTGTGCTACCAGCAATTGAAATGCTCGGCGCACTGGGGCGCACTGAATTTGGGCAAGATAATATGCTAGACTACGTAACCTTTTCTAGTATTCAAATAAACGTTACTAGCATTACCAATATTACTATAACTATGTCACGGCTTGGACAGCTTTATTTTGCGGCACCTAAAAATTCAACTGACCGAAAGATTATTATCGCGATTTTAACATGTTGTCTGATTGAGATTTTGAGTACAATTGAACAACGGCCTCCGATGCCTCAGAATCTTTTCAATGATATTTGTCCAATATGTGGGGAAGCTGAATTCACTAAGCCCTCAGCGCTAACATGCGGACATATTTTTTGCAAAAATTGCATTAGGACGTGGTTAACCCAAAAACAAACATGCCCATCTTGCAGGCAACAGACCACAGGAAAACTTTTCCGCGTTGCTCAACACGAAATACCACAGGCTCAGAAAAAGTAATTTTTACCATAGACGGCGCACATGTCACGATGTTTTCGTAACATTTTAACCGTTGTAGCCGTATGGTTTGGCATGATGAATACACAACCCCTTAACGCAGCGCCATCTGTAAAAAAAATTCGCTATGCAACCGCACTTTTGCGTGGGCCGGCAGCATATCTTGAGCATAAACTTCGCAATGACACCTCGTTACGTGCCCGCGTCATAAAAATGGCCATTCATGGTATACGAATGCTCGATGATTCATCAGTACCCACACCAGAAGGAATCGATTACTATTCATTACATGAAGCCTGGAGCAAACTGAGCACGTGGCACCATCTGGTGAGCTGGTTTATCTATGATATTGTTGCATTCATTAAAGAGGGCAAAGCGTGCATAAAAGGAGAACGCGCATCACCAGTCGTCATAACAGACGGCCAAGAGCATGAATTTTTATGCAGCACAATACTTCCAATGGCCGAAATGATATGCGCCCTGGCAAGAATAACCCCCATAGAACGCAGGAGTAATAATCTTGCAAATATCGCCATAAGCATAGTTCGTTTGTGCGAATTATATTATGCTACGCCGAATGATTCAGTACAACGTACCGCTCTTAAGAGTCTTTTGGCAGTATGTGTTGTAGAACTCATCGTTAAAAGCAAACGGCTGTATGAGTTGCCAAAGCCTAAAAAAAGAGAGATCGCCTTATGAATAACTACTTAAAAAAAATCATCCTGATCGTTGGCATTAGTAGCGCTGTTTTTACCCAGAGCTCCGCCCAAAACGTTGAGCTTGCAACGGCAGCTTTACGCATCCCGTGCAGTATCCTTGAATACGAACTACGCAACAGCTCATCTCGCGGTGCATCTTTTGTCAAAGCCCTTATTCATGCCAACCGTTTGGTAAATGAAATGTGTGCAAAACCCCCTTGTCGGTGGCTGTACATCCTTGATTCAGACGCCCTACTTCAGGCACCCTTGTCGCAAACATTCGCCACATCGTTGATTTTTTATGATGCACTTGGAATTATCAAAAATTTAGCTGAAGTTATCGTCGGCCCCTCTGATAAAAAAGAGCCAGCCGAAAAAGCAGATCAGTTCCAAGATTTGCTTGGGTATATCGTATTCCCCCTACTTGAATCAGCTGCTGCACTTGGCCGGGTCAAAGGGAATTCAATAGACGTTAAAACGCTTGCTTTTAAATATTCCAACAGCCTTATTATACTTTCACGCTTAGGACAATTTTATTGTTGCGCCCCACAAACATCGCTCAAGCGTAAAATATATGCGGTACTCGTGCTTATTTGCGTCATTGATCTTGTCATAAAGGCACAAAAACCAGCAAGCTATTGGGATGCTCTGGTTGATTCTGCTGCCCCTCGTGTTAACGCTGCTTATTCGCATGGACAAACATTTCTCAGGTTTCTCAATGCCCCTGACGCATTTCGCAACGATGATAACGTTAAATTTGTAGAATGCGCAAAAGAACTTCTCAGAAGCAATAGCTGGTCAGAACTTTGGCAAAAGTTACGGGGAACAGCAGGGCAAAGCTAGCAAGGAAGCACACATGATAAACAAACTCAAAAAATATGCTTTTGCCCTCATTGTAAGTACAAGCTTAGCGCCCTCGCAGTCACTTGATGCCGCAACGCGTGAAAACAACATCGAATTTGCAACTGCTTTGTTACGTGGCCCCGCCGCATATTATGAGTTCAAATTACGCAATGATTACTCACGCAGTGCTTATTTTAAAAGAGCGATTATACACACAATAAGATTTCTCAACGACTTTAGTACTTTATCAAAAAAGAGTTCGTGTTACTCACTTGCATATGATGTCTTCGGTTATGCGATATCTGCTGCTTGTCTGGGTACTATGATATCTCTTGGCAAGACCACAATAATCCCAGAAAATAAACAAACCACGCCCCCAACATGTCTGGGCGATGATTACACTCAATTTGGTCTGTATGTTTTGCCGATACTCGAAACGGCATGTGCACTTATACGTACACAACAAGTTTCGCCGAGGGGGCTTTATCGTAGCAGTGAGCTTGCGAAGGCCCCTTATAGTAGCATGGCGCTGGCGAAGGGCAACGTCACCACCCCACAAGCGCTCCTTGCCAATATTGGCTTAGATCTTACGCGCATCACACAATATTTTTTTACAAACATACATGCGCACGAAAAAACTAAAGATAAAAACATCCTCATGCTTTTCATGCTGAGCGCATATTTAATCGCAATCTATTCTGAGATAAGCGACTTTCACGCGATAAAAAAAGGCGTGGATGATTATATTCGTGAACGTGATGAATCAAGCGAAGCCATCAGGAGAAATATGAATATTTTAAAAGCAGAAGTGGACAAGCATTAAAGATAAGATACAGAGGGGCGGGTTTGATTGATGCCCCTCATTCAAAAGAACTTTAAGCTTGGGGAATAAGTTTGCTTAAAAAAGATTTCACTTTATGCAAAACACTGGTAACTGCCGGAATATTGAGCATCAATAAGCCGTAATATACCAATAACGCACCGGTGGTGAACAAAATGACATGCACAATCATTTTGTAGGCATAGAGCATAAAAATGATACCCACCGCGGTGGCAAGAATGCCTTTGATCATTTTCATGTTAGGCATATTTTGACCATCCATAAGAACTCCTTTCTCCTTGTTAGTTTGTCATCACAAACAGCTGGAACTTACCAGGGTTTGCATATCAGTTGCAACAGTTTGCGTGCACAGGTTCCCATAGATGGGCAATCGCGCACACATTTTTGCAACCTCACCAGCAATATTTTTCAAAACTTTATCATCGGTACCATTACGCAAAGCTTGATCAATCCAATGCGCCACATTCACCGCATCTTGTTGCGTACATCCACGCGTCGTTATTGCCGGCGTTCCAATGCGAATACCACTTGTTTGTGTTGGCGGAAGTGGGTCAAATGGAATAGCGTTGCGATTTACCACAATATTGCAGCGACCTAATATCTCTTCAGCTTGTCTGCCGTTTAAACCATTAAGATGCTGTGCTGAACGCAGATCAAGTAAGAAAAGATGGGTATCGGTACCCCCAGAAACAATACGATAGCCAAGATCTTTAAAGGTGTGCGCCATGGCTGCAGCGTTAGCAAGAATACTCTGTGCATACTTTTTAAATGATGGTTGCAATGCCTCATCAAACGAAACACCCTTTGCCGCAATAATGTGCATTAATGGGCCGCCCTGACTTCCTGGCATGACCGCTTTATCAATACGCTGAGCAAAGTCTGCTTTGCTGCAAATAATACCACCACGTGGACCTCGTAATGTTTTATGCGTCGTGCTACTTACCACATCGGCCCAAGGAAGTGGACTTGGCATCACCTCAGCAGCAACAAGGCCTGCAATGTGCGCCATATCATAAAAAAAGAACGCACCAACTTCTTTGGCAATACGCGCGATACGTTCATAATCAATTAAACGTGAATAAGCCGAAGTTCCTGCAACAATCATCTTGGGCTTGTGCTGATGAGCAAGTGACTCAATTGCTGCATAATCGATAAGTTCAGTCTCTTGATCAACTCCATACGAAATGAAGTTGTACATCTTGCCCGAAAAATTGATCTTGTGGCCGTGCGTCAGATGGCCACCTGCACTCAAGTTCATACCAAGCACGGTATCGCCAGGATTCAACAGAGCAAGATACACCGCGAAATTGGCGCTTGCTCCTGAATGAGGCTGCACATTAAGATGTTCTGCGTGCAGAAGTTTTTTACCCTGAGCAATGGTATAAAGCTCAATTTCATCAATAACTTTGCATCCGCCGTAATAACGTTGTCCTGGATATCCTTCAGCATATTTGTTGGTAAGAACCGAACCGGCAGCACGTAACACATCGTTACTTACATAATTTTCTGAGGCAATAAGATTAATATTCGAAGCTTGTCGCTGTTGCTCCTGTTCTATGAGATTGAAAATGTAGTTTTGCACATGTATCTCCTTGGTCAAAAGGTCTTTGAAGGCATCAGTTCGACAATAGGTTTTGGAAAACCTTGAAGCAAAAAACTGTTTTAGTCTAGCATGAAGAATGAGTTGGGTAATCAGTTTATTCTAGGAGAAGGGGCTGACTTCATGAAAAAGATACTTTTAGCCGCTTTAACGCTCATATTAACCGGTTCATATCTTCAGGCCGGACATGGCGGTGATGCGTTTGCCGGCGGACTTGCCGGTGGCGTTTTGGGTGGTGTTGTTGGTGGCGCAGTTTCACGCAGTGGTGATTCGGGCAGAGCCTCACGGGCAGAACGTGAAGCCATACGCGCTCAAGATGACGCGGCACGCGCCCAAGAAAAAGCTGAGCAACTTCGCCAAGATCAAGAACGCCAACGCATTACACAACTGGAACGCGAAATTGAACGTCGCGATATGGAACGCAAAATGGCCGAAGCCAATGCGAACAAAAGCAACACAACGTTTATGTTGCTGGGCATTTTGGTCATCATTCTCTTGTTTTCCGTCATTGGCTTGAGCATGATTGTTCTTCGTAAAAAACCGTAATAAAAACGCTAGATCCCCGCTCGGTGGCGGGGATGGCATAAAAGGAGATGGTTATGAAAAAAAATATTGTAGCATCCTGCGTACTTGCCTCTTTACTTGTACCGGGCCTTTGCCTTGCAGGACACGGCGGCGATGCCTTTGCCGGTGGACTTGCTGGTGGCGTTTTGGGCGGTGTTGTTGGTGGATCGATTGCAAAATCTGGATCATCACGTTCAAGTTCATCCGACAGAGCAACCCAAGAACGTCTTGATAGATTAGAAGCAGAACAAGCACGACAACAAGAAGCGCAAAAAAGAAAGCTTGAAGACGAAAATAGAAAATTACGCGAAGAACTTTCGCGAGCCAAAGCTGCTAAGAGCAAATAAGCGCGCCACAAGATACCTCTGTAAATCGCTAGCCCGCGACACCCGCGGGCTTTTTTCTGTGTTCATTGGTATAGTAAAAGAGCCGTTTTATAATAATACAAAGTAAGCATGGGAGCTCTTTATGCACTCATTTATCACCCGACTTTTTGCGCTTGCAAGCATCACCGTTACGCTCGCCGGATGTATCAACAAAGAGAACGCATCGCCCACAAAAACAACAACCTTTGACGCATCAGCCCTCACCTTTGATAACCATACCATCCCCGTAATCATTCTTGGCGGAGGAATTGCCGGCATGACTGCAGCTCTTTTTGTTGCTCAGGCCAAAATACCTTGTGTCATTTTTGAAGGGCCCAAAGTAGGCGGGTCGCTTGCACTCTCTTCGTCAGTGCGCAATTGGCCGGGAAGCGTAGATAGCCCTGGCGCAACCATTGTCGGCGATCTTAAAGCACATGTTATCTCTAACAACATACCGGTTGTAGCCGAAAAGGTTATTGGCGTTGATTTTTCGCGCTGGCCACGAGAAATACAAACC
>JAHFBS010000033.1 GCA_023249895.1 bacterium
TTTGGTTGATATATTCATCTCCAATTTCAAATAATCATATTTTCATGATTGTATGGGGTATTTTTATGACAGGCATCATCATCATAAATGGAATACACGTCACAAGAAGCATGAATGCCATTATGCGAAAACCAAAAAAAATCACCGCCGCCCTCACTCATTTCGCCTCACAAAGAGTTGATATTCCTAATAAGCCATTATTTATTTTTAATGCCGATCAACCAACATCTTGTGGAATTTTACAGGCTACGCAACTTTTTCACATCACTACGGCACTCCCAAAATTCTTTCTTTCTAATCTTTTTATTAATAAAGAAATATCAGCCAAAGATGTCCCTTTGTTCGTGAAACTCGTCATACACCCCAATACAATAGAAATACAATCAAAATGTCGCTCAAAATTATGGTTTCTACTATCATGCGGCACCGATGAACCACTTATCTATACAAAAAGAACCATCGTTAACCAGCAGATAGTAAGGCTCCCCTTTTATTTGAAAAATATTACCAGTAATGACTCTTTGGATGGCAAATTTTTCAATCTAAAACTTTACTTCGAACAAAAGTATTTTAGCCCTGATGTGATTGTTGCAGCGTTATTTTTAAATGAAGAGCAATTCGTAATACTAAACAAGCACGCACAAATTACTTTGTAAAATTACTTATTTTAGCCTACAAAGACTTTCTAATAGCTAAGTCTGGGTATTGCTTAACAATATCGTTATGTAAACTCTCAAATTGGCTTGAGCTGCTCGTTGTATCAACAAACCTTTTTTCTTCAATATGCCCACAGTTATTTTTTCTGCGATCATAAAAAATGCCTTCCCATTTGGTTAAATAATTTTCAAGATCGTTTTTAAAACGAATATAATTCGTTGAACGAACTGAAACATTTGCATGGGGATAATGTTCGATATAAGAATGCGGGCTCTCGCAAACTGCATACCCTTTTTGCCATAATTTTAGGCACACATCGCCATCAGCATTATAAAAAAAGAATGTTTCTTCATCGATGTAATCAACTTCCTGCAAAGCCGTACGTAAAAAAAATCCATGATTAACATATAATTTATCGCCAAGCGTATAACCGACATGATATGCCTCGCTCTTTGACCAGTCTCGCCAATAAAACGCAAGCGCCCCAACCTTACGACCTTGCATTCTAAGCGCTTCAAAATGGTTCAGGCCATTGGTTATTGCACCCGGAATTACCAAGCAATCATCACTCAGCATGCATATATATTCGCCGCTGGCAGCCTTAAAGCCCAAATTCATAAAATATCCCCACGAACGACGCTCAAGAGGCTTACCCTGCCATTCCCCGCGATTGTGCTGCACAATCGTAATAATGTCTTTCTGCATCACAAGCCATGGCACTGTTCCATCATCCGATCCACCATCAATCACAAAAATCTCGTGCGCACATGAGGCAATTTCTGTACGTATAGATGCAAGCGCAAGCTGCAAAAATGGTAACCGGTTGTACGTTCCAAGGACAACAGACATACGAGGCTTATTCATGTTATATAAACACTCCCTTTTTCCACCACGCACGCCCATTAAGCAAGCACGAAAAATCGTGTGTTTGAAAGAAATAGCGATACACCGATAAACGGTCGGTATGTTGGCTAAAACGTGCTATTTTTTTATTCATCATATCGCTTATTAAGAGGCCTGAAGGGCCATACTGCGTTCTTAACCACCACAATGGTGGCATGTATTTTTGTAGAAATAAGCGCTTACTTGCATAAAAATTAAAACATGACTGCATATGCCACAATAAAATTTTCTTTTTATAGATCAGATGCGCCCCATCAGCGCGTGTATATGAACAAAAATCAATACCATTTTCACGCGTATAGGTATACGGAATATGTGAATTGTACATATGGAACAACAATGGATTCTGAAAAACTATGTAGTCATCAAGATCGTGCATAAGAGCATCAACAGAATCCTGTTTAATCTCATTGGTATGTATAAGATGTGAAAGTAAGTCTTGATCACTTGATATGATCGGCCTAAAACGCGATCCTGCCCATCGTGTTACAAATGGAACCTCCCATCCAACACGCAATTTCCAAGCACGTGACGCATAGCCGTCTATATCAGCCGCAAAGGCATCAAGCGCGTGGGCATACTGCTCAAACCAGCGTGGATCTGCAATTGAGGTGAATGCTGGGCATCCTTGCAAAATAAAAGTCTTGCCGGCTGTTTTCTGCGCAATAATCACTGGATCTTCGTTAAAAACAATATCACCATCGTAATGAATAAGCGGTTCGCCTGCAAAAATATCTCTTATAACAAGCCATCGTAAAAAACATTTCTTTTCGTAATCACCAAAACGCGACAACTGTTCATATTTTTGAGCATAGGTGTCATAAAGAATTGATGCATCATGCAGAATATATCCATAGTCACTTAATAATGATTGATAAGAAACATCAAGGCGATCAAGCCCTTCGAGGAAAACAACGTTAATTCGAGTATTGAAACCTAATTTTTGATTGCGCTGTCCAACAAAAAGCAAGGGAACTTTTGCTTCAAAATTGTGCGTATCACCCTGTGCCCATGCAACAATGACATTATTCATAAGTTGCGACTCCCCTGCAAAGATCTAACATTTATGACCTCGTATTTTTGATCAAATGCATATTCTTTATCGACACACATTACCAACGTGGGTCTATGTTTTTGCTCCCTACATTCCAACGTTTGTTTTAGTGCATACGCAAGAACATCAGGGTTAATGCTTTGCACACATCTGGTCGTATCATAATGACAATGCCAGTTACATCCATAACATTTAAGGGGTGCAATAACAGCAGCTGTAAGCGGTGAATACGGCATAAACCGGCCAAAGTGGCCACCGCCAAGAACAATGACATTGGGCGTTCCTACGGCACAAGCAACATGCGCCAATCCAGTCTCTGCACCAACCACTAACCGACAACGTTTGATAATGGCAGCAGCTTGCCCTATCGAAGTCTTTCCTGACATATCAATTATCTGATGCTGAACTTCTTTAAGCGCTTCTCTATTTATTGCCCCATCAGCACATGCGCCAAGAGCAACGATTTTCATATCACGCGGTACCGCTTTATCAAGCGCTTGAGCATATTGATGATAGATACGCTGAGATGATTGTGCTCCCGCAAAAAATCCAAGTGTATTGGTACCATCTAAATCATGTGAAGCAAAAAACTGGTCCGCCCATTCTTCGTCAATTTCATTAATCCAGATACGTGGAACAAGTTTTTCATGCGCTATGCCACATTCTTCAAGAAAATCAGCATATCGTTCAAGTTCATGTTTGTTACCTAAAGATTCAATCAATTGAGAATAGCGGCGATTATATCTTGCCGGAAAATCCCATCGCCCTCGGCGTTGTGTAATTTTGAAAGCAACGGAAGTTTTGATGCCACATATCGATGTAAAATAATCAAACGCACGTTCTCGCGAATACACCGTATTTAACAACATATCAATCGATCTTTTTGAAATTTGAGCGCACACGGATGCACGATAAGGGCGATGCGTCATAAAAAGTTTTTTATTAAACGTGATAATATCAGCGACAAAAGGACTTGAACGGTAAAAATCAGCAAGTGATGGTTGGCAAAGAACAATGATTTGAGCATTATGAAAATGTTTTTTGATATGCTCTAGCATTGATGCTGCAAGAATAGCATCACCAAGCGCATCAGGGCGCACCCAGAGTATTTTTTTGACGCAGGCAGAGAGCTCGATCATCAACCGTCCTACTCTTCATTTGGCGTTTTACTGCATAAAATAGGCCTCTATTACACCATTCAATAAGCTTTTGAAAATATCGTTGATTGATGCGTTTGCGCGTAAGAAGATGAATACCCCAATGAGAATAAAAAGAAAGGCCATACGACCGAGCAACATATTCGAATGTTTGCTTACGGTAAAAAGCAATATGCTGGCCCTGATCACAAGCATAATACCACCATGCATGCGGCGCTGGAATGGGACTAGGAAGAAAATCTGTTGTAAATATAATATGCGGCGCCAGCGTCAACATCGTTTCGATTTCTTTACATGGATCTACAAAATGCTCGAAGCACTCAAACGCCGAAACTAAATTCGGTGCTTTTTTACTCGGCGTATAGGCAAAGCCTGGAGCAAGAATGTTCTTTGCATAGGGATCAATCCAATAATAGTCAAACCCAATATCACGCATCAGACGCGTAAAAATTCCGTATCCACCGGCATAATCAACATACGAACCATTTTTGTCATATAAAAAGTAGATGAGCACCGCAACACTACGTGCAAGTGTCAGATTACGCGCTAAAATTCCTGTATCGGTGTGGCTAATAGGAGTTTGATATGCTTCAGTAAGCCAATATGGATCTTCGGTCTGAACAAAATCGCATACGGAACAATGATAGTATGCAACAGAATAACGAGTTAAAATCAGCCCTTTAAAAGTTTCCTGTGTTTGCGCACCGCAAATTTTACATTTCATCGATTAAGTCTCGCTTTAAGAGCCATACGGCATCGCTCTATGTGGCGTACGACCCAATTACCAGGAATCACTTTCATATTTTTATAAATCAGCCTATCGAAATAATCCTGAACAGTAATGGCTGATGGGTGAACCAGATGAGCAACATCAATCGGTCTACACGCAAGTCCCTGATCAAAGCTTTTAACGCCAGTTGCATGCAGCCCAAAATATCCAATATTAGAAATAAGGTTATTGAAGGGGACAACACAAAACGCTTGATGTTTAATACATGCATACGTCCATTGTATATCCCATGTATCGATTTCATGATTAACAATACGATCAAAATAACGTGCCCAAAAATCAATAATTTTTCTTTCGTTAAAAAATTGTTCAATTATGTCAACGGGCCGCCAAGATGACCATTCAGCAAGCTCAAAATCATACAACTGCCAGGCTCGACGCCAGGTTGCCCAGCCCCACACGGGGTAGTAGCGTGAAAAAAAATAGGTCTTGCGCGACGTAATTTTATTCAACAAATAACTTAATCCCGTAATCATCATCACCCGTGAATCATCACGATAGCGTTCAAGCATAGCTGTACAAAAATCAAAAAATGTTGCATCGGGCACGCAATCATCTTCTAAAATAATTCCTTGTTCAACATGTGAGAAAAACCACGTTATAGCCTCACTTACAGCACGCCCGCAACCAAGATTTTCATCTCGAAACAGCGTCTGAACTTCACAGGGCCAGTCAATAGTATCAATAAGAGCCCGTGCTTGTTTACAACGAATAACATCATCATTATGCGTTAACCGTGGCCCATCAGCTGCTATAAAAAGTTGTCGCGGTTTTTGCTTACGAATCTGGTCAAAAACAATACGCGTGGTGTCGGGGCGATTAAAAATTAAAAAAAGAATTGGGGTGAAGAATTGATGCTGTAACACCATATCGCATACTCACCAAGCATCATCATATAATTCGTCGCAACAGGCATTGATTATTAGTGCCTGTTGCCCTTTTCTAATACGATAGTCAAAATTATGATTTTCTAAAATCGTTAAAAATTCTCCCAAAGGCATTGGGCAATGTGGATGAAATTCAATAATCATTTTCTTAATTAACGACAACTTACCCGTCGATGCTAAATCTTTAAGCACAAGGCCCTCAGCGCCTTCTACATCAATTTTTAAAAGGTCAACCGGTTTAGTTATGTATGCAGAAAGTACGTCCGTAACAACTGGTATTGTTTTGCTATTTTTTACAGCTCCCTCTTTAAAAATAAGATGAGCCCCTGTCGACCCTTCATACTGATCATTGAAAAAACACAGCCCCTTTTTATCGGCAAGTGCTCTATTAATAGTTTGAAGATGAGCAAGATTGTTCATCGTAATATTTCGTTGCAAAAGCGCAAAACTATTGGGCTCCGGTTCAAAAACAATGACTTCAGCCAATGGATAAAGTTTTTTGAAATAAAGCGTTGCTATGCCAATGTTTCCCCCACAATCAACAATTAAAGGGGCTTCATTTTTTGTTCGAAAAAAATAACATTCTTCAATAAAGATCTCAGAAAACATGAGACGCAGTTCGTAAGGATTGTAGGCAACGACGGCCAACCCAAGCATATTACACTGATAAAGCTTGCTATCCGACATAAAAAGTGGCTCAGTAATCAATTGACCATACATACACAGAAGATCACTGGTTAAAAAAGAATGAACACGGGGTTTTTTTATCAAAAAACTTTTAACGAGTTCTTTTGCTGCTGTAGAAAAATAATGAATGCCAAAACCAGCTTTTTGTCCTCGAAAGGCACTTAGCGCAACTAACACGCAACAGCAAAACAGTATTGAAAAAAAACTCCACAAAATAATTTTTTTAAGCCAGACCAGTATGGCATTAATCACATACCAGATTTTGTATATCCCATTCATAAATTTGACACCATTATTCTTGAGTTCTTCTCATTGCATGCACAATAAGCGTCTGTCCTTTTTGTGAAGAACAGACCGCCCCATCCAACGAGGTATTGTGTACTCGACAAACAAAACCGCGTGATTCAAGCAATGTTAAAAAAGCACCTAATGATCCACGCGACGTAAGATGGTAATTAACATATACCTCATTAACACTATCAAGCTTGTGTACAGCTATAAATGTCTGAATAATAAATCGTTCTACGCCTTCGATATCAATAGTCAAAAGATCAATTCGACTATCTATTTTTAACAAAAGTTTAGACAACTGCTCAGATTCATTCATCATTGCGGGAACAATGGACACATCTTCGTAATGATTATCTTTGATATTCTTGCATGCAAACAGTGATAAACGATCCTGCGGATTAAGTACGGTAATGGCAGCACGGGGATAGTTCATTTTAAAATACATTACCCCCATGCCAAATACATCGCCACACGCCATAATTCGTGGATCAGGCTTATCGGCGATAAAAAAGAAGCGCTGCTCGATAAAAAACTTTGCAAAAAGATTACGTAAGCGTTGATAAGAATCGCAGGAAAATACGAAGTTATTAATCTTTTCCTGCTCAACAATTCGATTGTTATACACAAATTGTTTAAGGGCAATCTTTGCATAGATCGCTGCAAGACGAAATGGTGAAATTATTCTATGGCCACAGCTCTTCAACAACATACTCTCCGCAAGATCTCGTGCCGCACAGGGCAAAAGATAACCACCGCAATCATTCTTCGTGCTCATCGAAGACAGAAAGACTAGGGCTACTGTTAATATAGCGATGGAAAAAATAGCTATTGTTGTACATATTTTAGTAAGCAAAAAGCGCCCCTTCATTGATCGCCAACTTTCATAAAGTTTTTAAGAAACTGTACTGCGGCGAATAAATAACACTTTGCGTTTTAACACCATTGTAAACTGTGTGATCAAATGGAATACGCATTTGATGCAATCTTCGCATAATCTCAGATACCGTCTCTTGGACACTCTTCCAATTATAATCATCGCTCACAATGACAAATTTATTGGTTAAATTATGTTCGAGAAGATCTAGAATACCAGCGCGAGAATAATGCTCAGAACCATGCGGGCCATCATTAATAATCACATCAAATTTTTGATCGTTAGCCCGAGATGGAAGGTCACGATATACGTTGGATTCATACCCCTGAATTTTTTTTTGTATCATTTCTAATACATAAATTATAACGCGATCTGATAACTCCACTTCATTTCGGAAAATATCAACCCACGTTAAATCATGCTCAACAAGATGCAATCTGGCCTTGGAATTTTTATACGCGATGTATTGGGCCGTCAGCTTTGACGTTTGTCCCATACCAAGTTCAAGAATATTTTGCGGGTTAATATCATTGAGAATTCGAAACAAAATATACAAAAACGAATAATTTGCCGCCGCGCCATG
>JAHFBS010000034.1 GCA_023249895.1 bacterium
TTATAAAAAAATATCCGTCCTGAGCGGTGGCGAAAAAAATCGCGTTGCGATGGTTAAGATATTGCTCAAGAATGCCAATTTTTTGATACTCGATGAGCCCACCAATCATCTTGATATAATGTCAAAAGATATTCTTTTACGCGCACTCAAACAATTTGATGGAACCATTTTATTTGTTTCTCACGATCGGGCTTTTTTGAATGGCCTTGCTACCGATATTATTGAATTAACGCCACAACGTGTGTTTACGTATGCGGGCAATTATGATGAATATTTGTATCACAAAAAGCACATGCCGGTATTGTCGACGGTTGAAGAACTCGCGCCTGTTGCTCCTGTTGCATCAGTAGCGACGGGTAAACAACATGAGCTCGATCGCAAACAGCGTGATGCCCTCCATCGACAATTGCAAAAAACGATCAAAAAAATTGAAACACTTGAGAAACAAAAAGCTGAAACGATTCGTGTGTTTGAAGAATTTGCGTACGGTACCAAAGAGTATCACGATGCACTTGATCGTTTGCAAAAAATTGAACGTGATTTGGTAACGCATACCAAATTATGGGAACAGCTTGAAGCCGAAAAAACCTCAGCTTCTTCTGACAAGTGATGAGTATGGATGCACGTATTCCACTCGCCGATCGTATGCGCCCTCGTAAACTCGAAGACTTTTACGGACAAGAATCGGTTATTGGTGCCGAAAGTTTTTTGCGTAAAGCAATCAGCAGCGATACCATTCCCTCAATGATTTTGTGGGGGCCTCCTGGTACCGGCAAAACAACCCTGGCTTCAATCATTGCGCATGAAACCAAAGCAGATTTTGTCACCCTGAGTGGGGTTGCAAGTGGCAAACAGGACTTGCGTGAAGTTATTGAACGCGCCGACCAAAATAGAATCTTTGCCAAGCGTACGATTTTGTTTATCGATGAAATTCATCGTTGGAACAAAGCTCAGCAGGATGCCCTGTTGCCGCATGTAGAACATGGTACGGTAACGCTTATTGGTGCAACAACCGAGAATCCAAGCTTTGAGGTTATATCAGCGCTTATTTCGCGTAGCCGTGTATTTGTTTTAAACAAACTCGAGTCTGACGATATTGAAAAAATACTGCGCAGAGCTTTGGCTGATGGTGAAAAAGGATTAGCCTCTCGTGGCCTTCAAATGGGCGATGAGGTGCTTGCGCATCTTGCAAAAATTGCCAATGGTGATGCGCGTATGGCGTTAAATACGCTTGAAGCTGCAGCCGATCAATCAACCGTTATTACGGCCGATGTGCTGAGAAAAGTTTTGCAAAAATCGCATCTTTATTACGATAAAACGGGTGAAGAGCATTACAATATTATTTCAGCGTTGCATAAATCAATGCGCGGTGGCGATGCGAATGCATCATTATACTGGCTAGCGCGCATGCTTGAGGGAGGCGAAGATCCGCTCTATGTTGCGCGTCGGTTAGTGCGTTTTGCCTCCGAAGATGTTGGCCTTGCTGATAACTTTGCATTAGTGCTGGCTAATGCGACCTTTGATGCCTGCCATAAACTTGGTATGCCCGAGTGTTCGGTACATTTGGCGCAATTGGTAATTTACTTGGCCCATGCAAAGAAAAGTGTAAGCGCTTATTTGGCCTACGGGAAAGCCAAAAAAGATGTTGAGACGTACGGCAATCTGCCCGTGCCTTTGCCTATTCGTAACGCGCCCACCAAACTTATGGAAAAATTAGGTTATGGAAAGGGGTATAAGTACACCCCACTTGAAGATAGTAGTGATCAAGAGTATCTTCCTAAAGAATTGCGTGATCGGAAATATATTTAAAGTGAGCATGTCATGTCAAAAATAATTACGACTCCAATGTCCGGATTTATGGAATTACTGCCAGCTGAACAACTGGCGTTCAATAAAATGTTTGACACTATCCGACATACCTATGAGTTGTTTGGCTTTGTGCCGCTTGATACTCCCGTTCTTGAACGTGCTGAAGTTTTGCTAGCCAAAGTTGGCGGAGAGACTGAAAAACAAATCTACCAATTCAAAAAAGGTGATACTGATCTTGCCATGCGCTTTGATTTGACGGTTCCTCTTGCGCGTTATGTTGCCGAACATTATGGGCACCTGACGTTTCCATTTAGACGTTATGCTATGGGCAAAGTATATCGAGGTGAGCGTCCTCAGGCTGGCCGTTTCCGTGAATTTTATCAGTGTGATATTGATATTATTGGTGATGGTGAACTTGATATTCGATATGATGCTGAGATTCCAAGCGTTATTTACATGATCTTTTGTACGTTTGGCTTTGAGCGTTTTACCATTCGCATCAATAATCGCAAAATTCTGAATGGTTTATTTGCAAGTTTAGGTGCTGCAGACAAATCAACGCCCATTCTCCAATCACTTGATCGTCTTGAAAAAATTGGTGCCGCTGCCGTTGAACAAGAATTAGGTTCACTTGGCCTGAGTGTACAGGTCATTGAACGCATTATGGCTTTTACGCGCATCTCTCAGTCCAAAGGCGACGTGATTGAAGCATTGCGCAATCTTGGCATAACTGATGCTCAGTTTGTTAAGGGTGTTGATGAACTTGGTGCGGTGCTCAGATTAGTCAAAGAATTTGGGGTTCCGGCGCACAATGTTGCTGCTGATTTGACCATTGCGCGTGGATTAGATTATTACACCGGCACCGTTTATGAGACACGTCTTGATGATTATCCCGATATCGGATCGGTATGTTCTGGCGGCAGATTTGATGATTTGGCAAGCCACTATATCGATCGCAAATTACCGGGCGTTGGAATTTCAATTGGTCTTACACGCCTTTTTGACCAACTCACCAAGCGTGGTGTTATAAAAACGGGTGCCTCAACGCCAACACGCGTATTGGTACTTGCTATGATGGATGATATGGCGCCAAGTCTTGCGCTTGCAACTGAACTAAGAAAGCACGGTATTGCGACCGAAGTTTCGTTTGGTGCCGGTAAGATGAAGAAGCGTCTTGGTTATGCCGACAAGTTGGGCATTCCGTATGCAGTATTTATTGGCGAAGATGAAGTTGCCAAAGGCGTCTTTACACTCAAGAATTTGCAGACCGGAATGCAAGAAGAACTCAAGCGCGACGAGTTGATAAGCCGGTTGTCGTAAAATCATCAAAAAACATCATTTTTTATACAAAATATTAAAAATCTGGATTAGCAGTCCAGATTTTTTTATATTTATAAGGAATTGCAATCCATATATTTATATAAAAATTGGGAGGGTTTTTAATGATTAAGCGTTTTTATCAGCTCGAAAAATATCTTCAGGCAAATAAAGTACTTATCATTTTTGGTCCGCGGCAGGTAGGCAAGACGACACTGCTTAAAAATTTTCTTGAACAGTCGTCATTAAAATATCGCCTCGATTCGGGAGATAATATTCGCTTACAGTCACTTCTGGGCTCGCAAGATTTTGAAAAAATTTTGGGGTATGCCGAAGGATATGAATTGTTGGTAATTGATGAAGCGCAAGAAATTCCCAACATTGGTAAGGCACTTAAAATTCTTGTGGACCAAATTCCCCAGGTGAGGGTTATTGCAACCGGTTCCTCTTCATTTGATCTTGCGCAATCTGTTGGTGAGCCGTTAACCGGAAGAAAAGAAACATTAACGCTTTACCCCATTGCCCAGCTTGAATTGTTGCAACAACATAATCGCATGGAGCTGCAAGAAAAGCTTGAAGAGTTTTTGATTTTTGGAAGCTATCCTCGTGTTCTTACCGCATCTGGTAAGCAAGAAAAAATCAAAATTCTTACTGAGCTTGTTGATTCATATTTGCTCAAAGATATTCTTGCGCTTGAAAATATTAAACGATCAGACACGCTGCTTAATTTAGTGAGATTGTTAGCGTTTCAGGTTGGTCAATTAGTTTCGCACAATGAATTGGCCGTGCAACTTCGCATCGATATTAAAACGGTTGGGCGATATCTGGATCTTCTTGAAAAGTCATTCGTTCTGTGTTCGCTGGGTGGATTTAGTTCAAATTTAAGAAATGAAATTACTGGTAAGCGTAAATATTATTTCCTTGATCTGGGTATTCGTAATGCTGTAATAGCGCATTTTAATCCTTTGGATATGCGTAATGATGTTGGTCAGTTGTGGGAAAATTTTGTTTTTATTGAACGCCTTAAAAGCCAAAATTATAAAGGGTTTTATGGCCGACGTTATTTTTGGCGAACCTATCAAGGACAAGAAATAGATTTTATTGAAGAGATTGAGAATAATCTTGTTACCTTTGAAACCAAGTGGTCACCAACTAAAAAAGTAGCGGTTCCGTCGGCCTGGAAAGAGTCTTACCCGCAGTCTTCGTTTACGGTTATAACACCAGAAAACTATCTTGATTATATTGTGTAACTCTTCAGATTTTTACAAAGACTGGCTTGCGTTGTTCAAAGTGGGCTACATATTTGAAGCCAATATCAGCAAGACGCTTGATGACGTTTTCAAACTCTCGTCCAATGCCCATTGTCCGATGTGCATCTGAACCCAAGGTGACAATGGTGCCGCCCAGTTCGTGATAGCGTTTGATGATGTCATAGTCGGGATGCGGATAGCCAAGATTCAGTCTGAATCCGGCAGTATTGACCTCTATTCCTTTTCCTTGCGCAATGACTCTGTTAAGAATGGCATCAAGTTTGTCGTGATAATCAAGATAGCAGAGCGATTTGTCAGGATAGCAAGCATAGCGACACGCGTAGCCAATGTGTCCCACAACATCAAAATTATTAAACATACTGACTGATTGATAAATGGTATCCAGATATTTGGCGTAGGCTTGCTCTTTTGATTGTCCTTCGTAATAAGCCTTTTCTCCAAGATCAATGTTGTCGACGCAATGGGTCGATAGAATTACTAAATCAAGGTCGTGCTGATTAATCATCTCACTGGCGCGATCAAGAATTGTTGGCTCAAAACCAAGTTCAATGCCTTTAAATATTTTTATATTGTTTGCATGTTCTTGACGTAGCTGATCAATAAGGTGCGATCGCTGCTCGATATCAAAGGGCGTATTCCAGGTGGCAATGTCTGGATGTGCAAGCTCAATATGATCGGTAAAAACTAATCCCCCCACGCCACGATTGTGTGCGGCTATGATTCCTTCTTCAAGGGACATTTGCCCATCAGGAGAAAATATGCTGTGCGTATGACTATCGACAATGGAGCGTAATGACATAAAAACACCATAAGCTAAGAATTATAATGACGTAAGAAATCAAGTATAACAGATGCGCCTTGGGTAGGATCATGTCGTTTGGTATTGACGATAAGATCATATGAAAAACGTGGATAAACATAATATCCAACCGTGTCGGGGAATTTTTGGAAAGCAACTTGTTGTGTTTCTGGCAGAAGGCGTAAATGCTTTTTCTTATAACTTGATTGCGCGTATTCGGTAATAGTTTTGTGTACGTCCTGTCCACTTAAATATTCCAATGAGTGGCTATGAAAGTTGGGCGATGTATTAAACGTGTGCATATAATTGCCCAATGCCCAATCAAGCTCGCGATGAATTTTTTTATTTTTTGACGCATTACGTTCCTTAATGCGATTAACCAAATCATTCCAAGGACAGTAGGCCAAAACATAGGTAATGTTAGTGTTATCAAATTCACTCAAACAGTTGGTAAAGCTGATATTTCCCCAGAGATAAAGAGGCGATTCAACAATAACGTCATGTCCTTGCAACGCTGCTTTTTTTACTTCTCGATACATGCGCATAGTTGGTTCAAGCGCAAGTCCCTCTTCAAGATCGGTCAGAAACATTTTTTGAAAAGCGTATTTTCTTTTATCACTCAAAAAATTAACCGTGGTAAAAAAATTACGCATGACAAGGCCGCTAATGAAGAATGCCAAAAATCTGCCGTAATGTTTGGTGATAAACTTCTTGAGTATCAATGGCATGACATAGTCATCAAACGTAAATGTTTGTGCATTCAGTTCATGCGCTAAAATTTTTACGATGGACGATTTTCCCGATGAGCATGAGCCGCTGATAAAAATAATACGGCCTTGTTTTTCTGCATGATCAAGCGATGCGCTAAGGCCGCAGGTAATGCTGATAAAAACAAGAAAATATTTGATTGCTTTCATCGTGTTCTCCTCCCCCCTCCGATAATCATGCTTTATGTATATCGTAGAAGTATGCGTCGTAGACAACTATTATTGTAGGAAAACACGCTGAATTGAGTCAAGCACCACAGTTTTTCGTGGATATATGGATTGATGTTCTTACAAAAGATAACGAATAAGTGCGATGGCGCCAAATCCAAGAAGCAAGAGAACGAAGATAAGACCAAAGCCAGCAAAAAAGAGTTCTTTAATTGCAGCAGCACTTTGCGTATTGCATGCAATGCATATAAAGGCGATAGCGCCAAGAATGCAGATGGCGACAATAGCGGTTATAACCATGCCGCCGGTAAGAGAAAGAATTGTTTCGTTCATCATAGCTATTCCTTTATATTTTTGACGTTAACCAGTGCAGTGTCCGCATGATCGACTTTCCATTTTTTCGCCATTGCAATGCGGTCAGCAAAAGCGGGGTGCTGCGGATCATTCTTGAATTCTAAAATTTGTTGATTGAGAAGATTTTGCAAAAGCTCAATTTGCTTGTTGTTAGTATTGTTTTTTAGAGTGCTTAAGTGGTTAGAGAGAAATTGTGCGTCCTGTTCCATTTTTGGGGTATTGGCGGCTATAAGCCCATGTAAAGATGTCATAGCTTTGATGAAGGCGTCAGGATCAGCAGTCAATTCAAGCGCAGCTTGATCAGCATAAATTTCACCTTTAATCCCAAGCCCACGAAATAACAACATGTATCGCATAATGATGTTATAGAGCATAATTAAGAATGTACCTGCGCTAAGTCCTGAGGAAAGTGGAACAAGCCAATTGACTGTATTTCTTATTAAAAAGGTAGAATTTTCCTTCAAAAAGCACGTAAGACAGCTCGCTAAAATACTCATTAGAGCATACAAATAAAAAGTTTTTAGGTATTTCTTATCTTCGCTTATAATATTTTTTTCAGTTCCAACTGCACGAGCTAAAACTACCTTTATAGCCGCATCTGTTGACAATGCCTGCAAGCATTTATAGCCAATTATGATACATGAAATACTTGTATCTAATCCGCAGAAAAGGCTTATACAGTTATCGTTACAAAAGCTTGTACTTAAACAGATCAATGGTTTGGCAATGCCACATTTTACAGAAAGATCATTTAGGATTGCATGTAAACGTGGTGCTCGCTTGTGTGAAAGTGGAATCAACCTATTAGCGGCATATGAAGCATTTAGAGTAGAGAAAAAAACCCGCAAAATATTTTCCTGATTTTCAGGTAAAGTTTCTTGGCTTATTGCTTCTTCAAGATATCCCATAGCCGCAATTGCTCTCAATTGTTCTGAGAAACTATCTTTCAAGCATTCTTGTATATCATCTGAACGCAGAACATTTTCAACTTCAGTGACAATGGTATTTGATGTCGGAGAATTATCTGTTTGTGTGGCGCCAAGGTAGCAAAAGGCAATCGAAATCATTGCAGAAAAAAATATACGCGTTTTGTTCATAATCAGCCCAACTCCTTAAATATTTTGAAAAATAGCTGGGCTATAATACCATCTGTCAGCCAATGACTCAATTACTGCCCTGTTGCAATGTTGCTAAGAAAGTTCCGAATAAAATTCATTGTTTTGCACGTAATCAAGCGCAAGCTTCACATAAGAACTCATATTTGAGGGTAAATTTTTTAGCGAAATCCACCGTAAGTCATCATGCTTATGTGGTTCCATAATGCATGGTTCGTTTTTCCATTCTGTTGCCTGCAAAAATACCCCTATCCGTTCTTCATTCG
>JAHFBS010000035.1 GCA_023249895.1 bacterium
GCATCGTTTGCTACGGCAGAAATTGTGCCATATTGATCATCCGTAAAATTATCACCAACCAATAATGGCAAAGCAAAAACACCTTTTGTATTATTATCGTTATTGACTTTACTACGAACAATTAAATAATACCGGTCGGTACTTGTGTGCATAATGCAAAGATTCTGTGCCGTTAATGATAAAGAATCTGCTACTGCAGCAACATAGGTGCCTATAATTTGATCATTTAATCCGGTAGCAAAGTGCGCTGAAGAAACATCTGCAACAATTGGTTTAAGTACAAAGCTCGTTGAATTTGTTTCTGGTTCATAACGTCCCATAACAACACTCAAAACGCCGCCGGCGCCAGAACCAGCTGCTCCTTTCACTCCAGTCAAACCGCAATACAAGCGCTTCAAATCGCTGCTCCATACCATGTTTACGCCGCTGCTAAGAGCATAATCAGTTGCGGCAAGATCAATTGTAATACCAGTTAATTGGCAGGCTTTGTTGGCAGCCCCTTTGATAGTCAGATTTGTTGTATCGTACACATCCAAACTTTTGTTATCAGCTGCCGGTCTGAGAAGCGCAATGCCACGATTGGTACCAGAAGCATCATTCCAAGAAACGCCCGTTGCACTTACTGCTGCAAAAATAACCGTCGGCGATTCGGACGCGCCAGTACCTGCTACCGCAACAATTTGGTCAGTTACAGCGCCACCAAAATCCTTGATATCTACCGTATTTTTTAGAACAATATTTCCGTCAAAACGTCCAAGCCAATAAATATTTTTATCATTTGCCGGAGTTGCATCATCAGTAATTCTTACGATCGGCAAACTGTTCATCAGACCAAGCAATGCTACCTTTTTGCCAAAAATTGGTGACGAGCCAGCCGCATCACTATTTACTACTACGCCCGTTTGCGCCGCCAATGCGCGCGTAGCAACGGCAGGTTGAGCGCCGCTTGTATCTAACGTTGCGGCACACAGTGTGTATGTTTTCTCATCATTAGTTGCATCAACGCCGATACTATCGGCTCCGATATAAAGTGTTGATGCTGGAATTGTAGTTTCTCTTTGCGCAAATGCACTTGCTGCATACGTAAGATTTTCACTGACTTTTTTTTCAGCGGTGGCAAAGCACAACTGGGGGGCAGTTGCTGCCACCAGCATCACTGTCACCGTACAGAAAAACGCTCTTCTTTTGACCATTCTCAACTCCTTCTTGATAGACAAACTGATTTTATAAATGCATGAAAAAGAGTAGCGAAGCATGGCGTGAAAAACAAGATCTATCTTGAAACGTTAGTTTAATTTTGATACGTGATGAGGTTCAGCACTAGTTATTGAATCCGCACAATTTTTCGATTGTCGGTGTATCAAGCTGCAACGGCTGGTATTTTGGCCGTTTGATCAATTCATCGCAGACCAAGTGACGATCTTGCACACTTGCAAAAGCATCGCCCATCGGCTTACCGTAATTGTTTTCGTTAGCACGATTGTAGATATACAAAAGATCCGGAATAAAGCGCGAATGAATACCGGCCATCTCAATCATAGGAAACATAATTGCATAATCGCCAGCTCTGCGCACAAATTTTCCGTCAAAAATAAAATCCTCAGGCTTTATTTTTTTATACAACCACGCATAAAATGTTCGTAAATGCGACGTCACCCATTTATACGACCGTATGCCATTGCACCGTATAATCTCTTCTGGAATTTGCTGGCAACATCCTAAAATCCCTGATGGATATTCTTTGTATTGTCCATAGGTAATCCAGACGTTCGGATCACTATAAACGCTTGCCAGATGCATCAGTACATTTTCGTCATACAACCAATCATCGCCATCAACAATCAGAATTATTTCGTTATCGCGGCACATGTGTATCATATTGAAATAATTTTCATGCGGACCACGTCGCTTGGCATTATGAAAAATCGTAATCTTGTCTCTTAATTTGTGCTGGTTAACAAATGTAGTAACCATCTCTAAGGTTTTATCAGTCGAAGCATCATCGCAATACATAACCCTAAAATTTTTATAATTCTGAGAAAATGCTTTACGCAGGTAGGTCAGCACCCATTTTTCATTATTGTAAGAAGCAGTAGTGATTACAAAGGTAGGAGAATGCTCGTTAGCAACTACGATATTCACGCACAATAAATGCGCCATAAGCAATAAAAAAAAATTATGTTCTTTCATTATCCATTGATCCTTTTACTAGTGCTGCAAGAGGATCTTGTGCTTTAAAAAAATTGAGATCCCCCTCTATATATTTCTTTGTTATGTTGAGTCCCTTATGGCCTTTAAGGTCGACATGACGGAAAATAACAAGCGTTTTTTTGTCTTTAAGCACCTGCAACAAATCACAGGCAGCAGCAAAATCTTTTGAATAAGCACCATACAACAAAGAAATTGCAGGAACTTTTTCATGCAAAGCAAGCAGTTCATCTAAATTGATCCATTTGTCGCCCGTATTTTCGAGCGCAAAACGAATATTTTTAGAATTACTCGATTTATTTATCTGAGGATTATAGGCAACTACACCACCAAGGCCCAAAATCGTCGCATAAAAAATAGCCGCATACCCACCCATTGACCCACCAATGGTAAACACATTATTCTGAGCAACCCCGGTAAGTGCTATGTGATAATTAATAATGTGCGCATAGCTTTCAACAAAAGAAGCTTTATCATTGCCAAGGTACCAACAGATATCATCGTCCTTAAGGAACAAATAGGCAGTATCTGACCATATCTCAGCATCATTCCAAAACCATGACCACATTTCATATTTATTTTTGACCGCTGACGTAAAAATGATAAAGAGATATACAGGCTTTGTGGCAGGAAAAAATAAATACTGTTTATCGCACATAGTGTGCTCATATTTACTTTTTATATATTCTATTTTTTCTTTGAGCGTGCTGGCATAGCAAAAAGCTGCTGAACAAGATAAAAAAATCATGATTAAATAGGGTTTCAACCTCACAAGCCACCTTTTTCAATCAACGCATTGATTATCAAAAATAAGACCGACTTCATCGGGCGGAAATTTATCCACCAATGCCACATCTTTAAATTCTTGCACCGTAGTAAAGTTAAGTCGTTTTATAAGCCACAATAAAAATTCTTTACTCAACACCATCGCATTAAACAAGAAATTATTTTTCCCTAACATCTGCTGATATTTAAACTGATGCGCCCACACATGATGCTTAACTTCAACGCACGGCGATTGTTCAGCCGGTGCTGAAAGGCAAGAGCCCAGATAAAAAACTTTTGCGCAACAGCTCTCAAGCACCGAGGCACATTTTTGGAGATCGATTTTGTTATGAAGCGCTACCTTTTCATCAACGAAAAGAACCAGATATTTGCTTGATGTTCTTTCCAGATACCGCGTTAGTATTTTGTGAAATGAAATATGGGCTGGGTCATAAAGTTTAAACGTAACATCAAAGCTTGCATCTTTTTCTAGCGCAAACGTTGCACACAATCGCTCAGATGATTCCAAAATCACATTACAATGATCAATTCCAGAAAATTTTTCATAAACCAGCGCAAGCATTTTTACTGCCGCTGCTTCTGAAGCACAACATATACACACTTCGATGGGAAAAGACCTATTTTTTTGACCGATAACATCTTCAGGTTTCTCGATGGTGTCATACGGCTCTTGCGAACTTAAATAGTCATATACTTTTTTTCTAAATTCTTTATCCCATGTTTTTATGGCGGCAAGAGGATTGCCTCGATTGCGAATATACATAATTTTGCGAAGATACTGAAAGTGCTCTCCGGCCATTTCAAGCATTGGTATCATGTAGGCAGGATCGGTAAGCACGGGATAAAATTTACCCTCGTATAACAAATCTTTAAGCTTTATCTGTTTAAAAAGCCAAGCGTAATAAGAACGCACCGGCCATGTTGGCTTGTTTAAAAAATCCCTATACGCATGATACATAATCTCATCATCCGAAAATGGCTCAGCTTTGGATATCTTATTGCCCGGAAAAACTCTATGTACAATGCCATAGAGCAACCACATCTTTGGATTTTGATAGATTGCATTCAGTTCAGCAAGGACATTGTCATCGGCATAAAAATCGTCACCATCGCATTCGGCAATAATGGTATCGTCAGGGATATTATGAAATGCGCGATAGCGGTTTTCGAGCTGTCTTTTGCGGACGGGATTATTAATGAGTGTTACGTGCTTTTCAAGCCCATAGCGCGCAATAAAATCGGCAACTATTTTCCCGGTACCATCAGTTGACGCATCATTGATATACGTAATGTGATATTTATCACGTGGATAGTTTTGAAAACAGACCGACATGAGATTGCGCTCAGCCCATTCGGCGTTATTGTATGAGGGGATCACAATCTCGAATTTTTTGAAGAAGCATCCTGATGCTTCTTCAGCAGCGCTCAGTACAGTAACAAATAAAAAAAAAGAGAGGCCTATAAAACTATTTGCTTTCATACAGCTTCCACGACCCAAATTTTTGAATCACCGAAAGCATATCTTTACCGCCGTCTTGTCGTGCCTGTTCATAAATACACGAAGGATCGGTTGCTAAGAGATCAATAGGTTTTACATAGCCTTCAGAACGTTGTATGCACACAAGTGGAACATGCTGCACTTGAGCTGCTATTCCAAAATAAATATCATCCATATTTCTGGTTAAAAAATCGTTAATACTTATTTTTATCGTATCGGTATGATAGGCAAGCACTCCGGTTCCTAAAAGGTGCACCGGGCGATCATTTTCTAGCGCACATCGAAAATTATAGAGCGCTTTGCGAAAACGGAATTTTTTCTTATTGGGAACATAGTTTTGTATATCATCCTTGAGAAGAACTCCATGAAAACCAACAACCGCTGTTCGGTGATATTGCTCGATCTTTTCTATGCAATATTTCACATAATTTTCTGGATACACAAGATCATCATCGATAGTAAAATGATAACCCTTTATTTTATCGGCCCAGAAAAACTTTGCGCTCGAACCTAATGCAAGGGCCCCAGGCTGATCCTCGCCCCGCACCACGGTTATTTTGGGATTATTCAAAAACTCGGGAACCGATTTATACCATTGCAGAAAAACGTTAAGCCTATCAACCTGAGGGAGAATATCAGCTACGACTCTTTTCAACCCCTCTTCTCTCCAACCAACTGTTGATATGTTAGCAGTAACCGTTTCTGCGGACTGTGGTTGAGGCGTATCTGCTTTTTGCAGAGGGATCATGAACATGGTAATTATGGCAAGTAATAATGAACGGATTATTTTCTTCATCGACTTCCCCTTTTTTTAACACCTGAAAAATGCCTTATTTGTTTGTCCAGAATATCTTCTCCGTCTATTCTGAGCAAGAACTATATTTCCGCGTCAACGATATGCTAGAATTATTTCATTATAGGGGAATTCATTAACCTTTTTTAGGGGAAGGGTCCGTTATGCGTCGTCCGTTACTTCTTGTGTGTAGCTTATGGTTGTTATCAGGGGCAGCGTCGCCTCAACTCGTGGACAAACCAAGTCCACAGAGGATAGCAATCTTGGGCACTGGATATGTTGGGCTGGTTTCTGGAGCTGGCCTTGCTGACATCGGACATCACGTAGTTTGCGCCGATGTCGTTCAAGAAAAAATAGATAAACTCAATCAAGGAATTATGCCTATTTATGAACCAGGCATAAAAGATCTTGTCATTAAAAATGTTGAAGCGGGACGACTAACCTTTTCCTCTGATGTTGCTCAAGCAATACGTGATGCCAATGTCATTATTACCGCTGTTGGCACACCCATGAATGAAAATGGTGAAGCAGATTTATCAGCACTCAGCGAAGTTATTAAAGCACTCTGCCAAAATTTAACATCGTATAAAGTGATCTGCACCAAAAGCACCGTACCAATCGGAACTAATAAAAAAATCAAAGAAATTTTAAGCACCAAGCTTGGTTCAAATGCATCATTTGATATCGTTTCAAATCCTGAATTTTTACGCGAAGGTTCAGCATTAAAAGATTTCTTCACCACCAATCCCATTGTTATTGGCAGTGATTCAGAAAAAGCTTTAAACATCATGGAAGATCTGTACAAGCCACTTGTTGATAACGGAGTCACGTTAATAAAAACGGATATAGCAAGCGCAGAAACAATTAAATACGCATGGAACTCTTATTCAGCAACAAAGATTGCGTACGTCGATGAACTATCGCATTTATGCAATGCCGTTGGCGCAAATATTTCTACCGTAGTTAACGGCATGAGCTTTAGTGAAAAACTACTCCCCGTCAGAAATGTAAAACCAGGCCCAGGGTTTGGTGGATCATGTTTGCCCAAAGATACGGCAGCATTGCTGGCTATAGGCAAAAAACTTGGCATTGACCTATCAATTATTGCCGCGGTACGAAAATCAAATGAAACCCACCGCCAAGAAATTCTCAAAGAATTTTACAGCCTTCTGGGCAATTCGGTCGCCGGCAAAAAAATTGCCATTTTAGGGTTATCATTTAAAGCGAATACCGATGATATCCGTTATTCGCCTGCAATAGAAATGATTCAAAAATTACTTAACGATGGTGCCAAAGTTTATGCCTACGACCCTCAGGCCATGAACAATATGGTTAAAATAATTTCTGAAATTACGTATTGTTCTTCGCCAGAAGAAGCACTTGATCATGCAGATGCACTTCTTGTGCTTACCGATTGGGATGAATTTAAACAACTGGATTTAACTCATGCGGCAGAGATTATGGCACAGCGCGTTATTTTTGATGCACGCAACATTTTTGATCCATCACAACTTGCACAACTTGATTTCTCATTTAAAAATCTTGGGTATGCTTATTGATAGTATCTCACATAACTAGCCGATAACCCGTGAAGGGGAGCGTTGCTCCCCTTCAATTTTTTTATGCCCTTATGAACACTAGACCTCTTTTGAAACCTATTTTGGTGTAACATTCTAAAAGAAAGACGTTAGTATGCGAAATCTTTGTCATCCCCGACGCCGATCGGGGATCCACGTGATGTTTCTGGATTCCGGGTCATTGCCCGGAATGACAAAGGGCAACGCCCAAAATATCTGCATTAAAAACGGGTTTCTGAAGAAGTTTACTGTAAAAAAGCTTATTATCTTCTGCACTCTTTTTTTAACCATCACATCGATACTACCAACAAGCTCCATCGCCTTTGTTCACCTCGGCCCTGAGTTGCCTACCTATCTTGGTCACGCGCTCTTTCAAGCACGTTTATTCAACACAACGCAGAACATTTATTTATTGGCAGAGCAAAAAGCACTCGCTCAGGCAAACGCCCAAGAACTAGTCCGCTCGCTCCAGTGCAGTCTTAAGATACAAATTGTACCGATCGAAACATTGCCATGCTCTCCAGAACATAAGCTCTTTGAACAAACCTCAACGCACGGCACTGCCTTTAGAAAAGGTTTTTGGAAATTTACCGTTGAACGCTTTTTTGTTTTAGATGATTTCATGCAGCACTACGCCATTACTGATCTTATTCATCTTGAAAATGACACGCTCCTGTACAGAAACGTAGACGAATTATTACCCATTTTCAGAAAATATTATCAGGGGATTGCTGCAGTTTTTATCAATGACACCCATTGTATTCCAAGCCTCGTGTATATTCGCGATGCAATCGCTATCAAAAAGCTCACTTCTTGTCTGGCGCACCAGGCATATACAGGAAAAAATGACATGATTTTGTTAGCTGAATTTGGCACCAGGTACGGCGCACACTATATCGATAGCTTGCCGATTATTTCTCGTTCATATATCAATCGCCATGGCTTAAAGAATGCCAAGAATGAACACGCTGATATCCCTGGAAAATACTG
>JAHFBS010000036.1 GCA_023249895.1 bacterium
GTTCGATTTTAGGCATAAAAACAGCTGAAGAACTTGCGCTTCATCCTATTAAAGGAGCACTTTTCGAATCATTTGTCATAAGCGAAATTTTTAAATACAGCTATAACCATAATGCGCAACCACAGATCTATTTTTGGCGTGATACTCAAGGTCATGAAATAGACTGTATGATCGAAAAATCATTTGGGAATGTTGTTCCGGTCGAAATTAAATCTGGGATGACGATTAAAGATGATTTTGTTAAAGGATTGAATGGTTGGAAAGAAATGACCGAGCAGCCTGATCTTTCATCATATGTTGTTTATGGACGAGATGATATCATGAGCACATTTAAAAAAACAAATATCGTTGGATGGTCATCTATTGCGCAGATGCTGCAACAATTATATATGCGCTAAATGAGCGTTCACCACAAAGTTCTTGATTTGATTGGTGATCTCGGCCTTTTACCATATCGCCTTCTCGGCACAGTTACCGCCGCCAAAACAAGCCACAATTTTAATCGCTTCGTTGCTGAACATTCTTTGCAGTATGCAGAACTGTGGCAAGAGATCTCTTTGTAAAAAAACACTAATCTTGGAATTACTCACTATTTTTGCTACACCTGTAGCGTTGTATAAAAAGTTTTGAAGAAGGTGAAGGGAGAGCTTTCTATGAAGCATAGACAACTCTTTTTATTGACGTTTTGCTGTTTGATCATTTATTCCACAAATACTCAGGCAAGAAGTATTGCTACATACAATGACGGCCTTGATGCTGTCACTGATTTGGATAAAGCAAAAATAGTTGACTATGAATTTGTGATGACGGGTTCGGATTATATTTTAGGCGCGATTGAATTAAGGAAAGGTCTTATATTTGGAGGATACCATGCAGGACCTTCCAATAGTCAAATTGGTATTTCCTTGCCTATTCATGATCATCTTAAATTCAGAAAACTTGTTAATACTCCACAGGCTATTATTGTATCCAACGTGCATTTTGAGGGCGATACCGATGACTTTCTTATCGATCTTACTGAGTCCTATGGATATTTTTCTGCCGAGCTTTTTGATGGGAGAACTATTTATCTTGATAGCGATGTTACTGTTTCCGGTCCGGCCGGTAACTATTTTGCATTTACTGGCATTCTTGATGGGCAAGGACATACAATAGATTTTTCGAACAGTCTTTATGGTGGTTTTTTCCCTTATGGCGCATGTACATTTAAAAATGTAACATTAAAAAATGTTTGGTATGAAGCTGATGAGCCCATCCTAGGAGATTTTTCAGGTCGAGGAAATTTCCTTTCTATTCAACCATCAACTATAACATTTGATAATGTTTCTATAATTGCACGCAAGGGAAAATCTTTTTTATTTGGACTTCTTGATTTTGGCACCCCATTAAATGTGATCATAAAGAATAATGTGCGTCTTATTAATTCTGGAGAATCTGGCGAGTTTATTGTCCAGCAAACATATTTTGCAGATGATGCAATACCATCAAATTTTATTATTTCAAGTAATTCTAGCCTGAGTATTGAAAATGCAACATTAAGTTTTAGATCACCATTTGTTTATTCAGGATTTACTACGTATAGGCCATTGAACCTTATTTCTGAGTCATCTTCAGCGCAAATTGTGCTTGATAATGGGATCATAGAGGCTGATGCTAGAAATCTTGGTAATGAAAGTGGCATGTATGCATTTGATACGACGCTAACTTTGAGTGTTGGAACTCTTGTTGTGAAAGGTAATTCGTCACTCATTGCTTCGTCATTGTTAACACGAAATGGGCGAGGGTCTATAAGGCTTGGTAATGGCGTAAACGCTTCGGGCGATATAAATATTATTGTTAACCCTGGCGCAACATTAAATTTGGTTGCAACAAATACCAACTGTTCGGTCAAGTTGCAGAATGTGCATTGAAATAAAGGAGGAAGTGGTAGATGAAGATGCAGCGTTGGATTGTTTTTTGCATACCATTTTTGATAACCGTTCGTCTTTTTGCCCCGAACATCGATACGACAAGTGGACCCAATCTTGATAAGAGCATGACGATTACGGCCCTTTGGACGCTTAATGCAGGAGAACATGCCTATGGATCGGTTGCGTTCAAAGAGGGCTTGCAAATGAATGGTGTCGGTACTAATAACCTTGATGTTTATTTTCCGGTCGAAAAGAGTCTTGATTTACGCAATGGGCTTTTAACGTTGCTTAACGGAGATCTTCATATAGCTGAGGGGACTATTATTTATAGCGCAGCCCCATTTTCATACATGCGTACACCTGCTAGTAACGTGCGCCCCAGTGTTATTTATCTTGATGGTGATGTTACTATTTCTGGAGATTCAGCAAGCGCTGGAGGGGATGTTTGTGGGCTTACTATTGATAATGTTATTATCGATGGGCAAGGACATTCACTTATCTTGGGGCCAAATGAAAGGAGTGGCGCATTGTTTTTTGGGAATAATGTTACTATTCGCAATGTAACGTTAAAAAATTCTTGGTGTGATCTTGCAAGCGGTACATTTCTTAAGTCAGCTGGTTTTGTTCCTGGTTTTGCGACCAATGATTGCATTTTGGAAAACGTTGATTTTTCATTGCGGCCTGGATTGCCTATGTGTTTTGGTAGTATTCCTGCAAATGCCAGAACTCAACGGCTTATTATTAATAAAACGGTTCTTATTCGTGGAACTGGTGTTGTATTGCCGTCTTTTGGTACTCAATTTGGTGTTCGTAATGGTGAATTTAATATGCCCATTATTATTCGTGATAATGCCAATTTAGTTCTTGAAAATACACAGATGTTAAAAGGATGGTTTACGTGGTCTGGATATGGTCCTGGCTATGGGTTGCAAGAGTGGGTTGATCTCTTTTTCGAAACTGAGCGATCGCAGCTCACGTTAAATAATAGCACCCTGGCTATTTTTAATACGCCTTTTCATGCTATTTATCAGGGAGAACGCGACATTACGATGACGCTTACGCAAGGAACCATTCTTGTTGAAGGAGCTTCTTCTCTTGTTTCAGATTCCCAGTTTCCGCAATCTGTATCGACATTATATTTGGGTGATGGCAGTGACCCCAATAATGATATCAATATAATTATTACACCTGGCGCAACTCTAAGTTTGGAAGCTACGAATACCAATTGTTTGATAGTTATGCAAAACGTGCATTAAATTTAAGAGGAAGAAAGAAGGGACGGTCTAATGAAGAAAAAAATGCTGAAATGTTTTTTGCTTGTAAGCGCGTTATTAATTCAACCGGTGTTACAAGCAACTATTACATTTCTTGATACCTCTGCAAAACTAGTGCTTGGGGCTGGAAATTTTCCTGGTGAAGTTAAAGTAAATACATCAAGGAGTGTGCAGACCTATCAAGTTGGGCAGATTGCTCTTGATAATCCACTCAACATTGTGGGAAGTACGGGGAAATTATATTTGAGTGATGCCATTTTTACCAACAATGACTTTGATGTCTTGATGACCGGTACTTATGATCCGAACTTCACGTATTCAATTATTCTCCCAGGCAACGGCGAATTTTATGTAACCAAACCTGGCTTCATTCCAGAACGTCTTTGGGTGCGTGGGACTAATAATATGATAGAGGGGCAACCTCTTTTTAGCTCCATGAATGCAATTAAGTTGCAAGGTAGTCAGGCCGCTGTGACCATGGGCCTTTTGACGGAGCTGAATTCAAATCTAGGCCTTTCTGGCGGAACGCTTAACTTGAGCAATAATTTAGGGCTTGGAGACAATGTTCTTGTTACAGGGTCCGGGACCATCAATTTCAATGGATATAATCTTTTGACGGGGCAAAAATCACTGATATGGACTGATACTTTGCTGATGGTTGGCGCGAAAAATTTAAGCTTGGGCGCAGATAGCAAACTTTATGGCCGTTGGTATTTTTTGAATGATGCGCAGATTCTTGGCAATAACAACGTGCTTGATCTTTCATCTGGTGCAACTTTGTGGGTGCGCAAAAATACCACCGTTCAAATGTCTGATCTGATTATTTCAGGACTTGGTAGTGGTCGCATCATGCTTGAAGATAAAACAGCCAAGGTCAATATGTATAACGTTATCATTGATATGAATGGTAACTATACGTTTACCGTTGGGAGTGTGTATTATTCAGGTCCCGGCAAGGTCAATGTTGGCAATTATTTGATGAAGTTTGATCTGCAAGGAACGTTGACGGTTGATAACGTAACGCTTGAATATGATCCGCTTAACTATAATGACGTTAATAATATTCGTTTTGGGCCTACAGGATACAAAGAAACTCCTCGCTATGTTACCTACATTAATGGTGGATCTATTCGTAAAAAAGATTCGCTTAAAGTTGGTCATCATAGGATTTTGACTAACACCAAACTTGATCGTTCATATGACATTGGTCCGTTGCGTACGCTTACGATTGAAACGCTTGATCCGGTTATTGATGGCGATGGCTTTACCTATCAATTTGCATCAAATCCAACATCGGCAATTTTGACCATTGCTGATAATCAATTTACGCAATATACCAACATCTTATTAAGAAACTTCCCTCTACAGGCACCAGGACTTTCATTAAGTTCAAGCGCAACGGTTGTGTTCGGTCCTCAAACAACGATAGAGTTGGGTATGAATACAACGCTCACCAACACACTTTATTTTGAAGGCGTTGCTGCGATAGATGGTAAAGGAAAAATTCTGGATCTTGGTCAGCGGGGACAAATAGTCTTACTTCCTGGAACCTCATTATCGCTTGATAACATAACGATTCGTGGCATTTCCGGTAATCAGATCCGTTGCATGGATGATCGATGCACCCTTTCACTCGGTGATATTACGTGGGAACAAGATGGCGATTATACGTTCACCCGCGGGAGCATTTACGTGAAAGGTGTATGGTCGCTTAATGGAACATCAACATTCGGCTATCAAACGCGTATGCCAAGTACCGTCTCCCGTTTTGGAACGGTGTATGTGAGCGAAAATATGACATTCTCTTATGCACCACCAATTGCCAATCGAGATTTGATTACGTTTGAAAATCTTAAATCAACGTTTTATCTGAACAGTGGAACATTGCGCACAACCACCACTGGTATCCGTTTGACCGTTGGAACATTCATAGCAGATGGTCATAGCTATCTGGAAGATTATGGGGCCAGATCAGTGAGTGAAGCCATTTCATTTGGTAACGGAAGCTCGGTTGATGACCTTGAAATTATCATTGGCCCAGGTGCAACACTTGATACACTGACCGGTATTTTGTTTTACGATCAGACTGAATAGGGTGTGGGCAAAAAAGGAGAAAGGGATAAACAGTGATCAACAAAAATAAACTTATAAAAATTACGAGCTTGTTATTGCTCTTACCGATACTGTGTGTTACCGCAAAAATTACTTTTACCGCTCCAACATCAACGCTCAAAGTATCTGCTAATGCCAAAATTGTTCCAAAAACCAAACTTACCATTACAACGGGCACTCTTGCTCAAGGGAAAAATGCAACGCTTGAAGGCAATAATTACACGCTCAATAATGCTTCCCTGAATCAAGAAACTAAAACAAATGTTACGGCATCTACGGGGGTACTTAATCCCAAAGCAAATACCTTAACCTCTCAAAGTAAGACAGCCGCTACTGGTGGCGTGCTTGCTCAAAAAGTTCAGGTAAGCGGTAAAAATGCAACGCTTGAAGGTTATGCTACGAGTTTTTCGAAAAATACCATTATTCTTGCCGATGCTGATACTCTTTTGGAGTACTCAGTTGTTTCTAATCAACCAAGTGTAATCGTTTTAAACGGCGGCACCGTTAAATTGTTTAATGATCTTAAGTTCAGCGGCACAGCCTCACTGGTTGGCGATGGCATTGTTGATTATAACGATCGTGCGATGTGGTTAGATGATACACCACGTACCTTTGGCGGGACTATTTTACATCAAAATGCGGATATCGAGCTTGATGGCACGATAACTATTACCGGCGCTTGGTTGTTTAGTGGTATTGGCACACTTGCGGGACATGGACATGAGCTTAAACTTGCTGAAGGTGGTGTGATTATTGTGCAGCCACATGGAGTACTAACGTTGCACAACGTACAAATTACCGGGCTTAAAGCGAATAATATTAGTTGTTGCGGGCCAACCGCTACCGTCATTTTTAGTGACAGCAATTTATGTCTTGAGCGCGATTTTAGTTTCACCACCGGTGCTATGGGATTCGAACATGATGTTGTTATACGTGGAACAAGTATATTGAGTTACCAATCAGAATCTACGTTGACCGTTTCACCATGTTCTCAGCTGCGTATGGAAGAGCTCCATTTTGTCTACGCACCGAGTCTTGCTGATCGTGCTCTTTTTGTTATGTATGATCAGTCGGCGCGATTCTTTATTGATGGAATTACGCTTGAGACAACGACAACCGGCATGCGTTTGACTAAAGGTACATTGCTTATTGATCATAAAAATTTCTTGATCAATGTAGGTGCTACAAGCCTTTCAGAAGGATTTGGCTTTGGTGACGGGATTGCAAACGATGATCTTTCTTTCATCGTTAAGCCAGGCGGATCGATTGATCTGGTATCAGGCATGATAGATTATCAAAACGTGAATGCATAAATCAGAAGCTGTTTATTCAAAAAGGGCTGGGGCTCACCGGCCCTTTTTTTACGTACAAGCATGAAGCGATTTCTTCTACTGTTGCAAATGTAAAAAAACATCTTTATGGTGACAGAAGATGTTGATCGGAATGTTTTTGTTCGATGGGGTAGAGAATGAAGAAGATCTCAATAATTCTACTTTTTGCGTATTTATTGTGCGCCTATTATGGGGCACATGCAGTATCACTTGATGGCACGGTAAATCTTAAATATGAAACGGCAAATTATACTTTTGCTAATGGCGATTATGCGCGTGGTTTTGTACGCCTTAACAATGGTTTTACTGTTCCTGCCGGAGCCTCTGTAAGTTTTAATGTATTAGCGCCCATCGCGGGCCCCATCAATTTAAATGACACCGGGCTGATTACGCTTGAAGGTGACATGACCGTAACGACAAATGCATTGGTGAGTGGCGGAATAATTAATGGTCAAGGTAATACCATTTTTTTATCAGGAGATTTAACTATTCCCGATGGCAAGGTACTGGAGTTTTCAAGCAGCACGGTTATTGATGGGCAAGGCCACATGTTAATGTTGGGGACGGGCGCGCAACTTTATGTAAATGGTCCTGCGGGAACGACACTTACGTTGCGTAATATGTCACTGCATGGGGTGGGTGATTATCTTGGCATTCCATCGATCAACTTTGCCACTTCAACCCAAAAACTTACGCTCATGAATATGAAAATGTTCTTGATCAAAAATTTTACTTTGTGGTCAGGCGTTCTTGATATTTACGATGATGTCAAAATATACGGATATTATGATCCGACAATGTATCCTGCATTGCAGCCGATGCTGTTTTTATATCAATCTCCTAATGACATTATCATTCACTCCAAATCGACCTTATTTCTCGATATGACGATTGGGTTTATTTACAATCCGCTTGATAGCAACAATAATCATCTAAAATTTATCGCGCCATCTTCGCGCTTATATTTGAATGGTTGTACGTTATTTACCTCAGAAAATGTTGGGTTGAAATTGCTCAAAGGGCACTTAGTGGTCGATCACAATACAACGTTACAAAGTGATGGTAGAACGACGATTGCATTTCAGATTGGTGATCAGGATGCATTAACGCATACTCCTAATAATGTGCAAGATGCGGTGATTGATATCTTGCCTGGTGCTCGGTTCCAAATAGAAGATGCATTTCTCTCCTATCGCAATAGAAATTAATAAA
>JAHFBS010000037.1 GCA_023249895.1 bacterium
TAGAGCTGCGGAAATCTTGACTCAAAATCAGAACAAAAGATCACATCGCCATTGGGCAAAAAGCATGGGGAAGAGTTATTCCCACCATTATGCGTCAATGGTTTAAAGGTTCGTTTCTTGTTTGTTTTGCTCTCAATTTGGTCATAAAAATAAATCTCTGAATTTTGTTTTCCCGAAAGACATAAAACAGCTTTTGTTCCATCCGGTGAAAATGATGGCTGCATATTAAGGCCATCAAATGAACAAACCACTTTATGCTGCCGCGTTTTTATATCACACGACATCAGTCGCCCATTGCTCCGCGTAAACTGTGAATAAAAAAGCACCGGAGCTTGTGAATGCCAACGAGGCGCCGTGTTAATAGTTTTTGCTTGCGCAACAATCTTTTCGAGTTTGCAGGCATAGTCAGCAACACACACCACTTTATGGCGTGATGAAATAGATTTGCAATACGCCAACGAACTTAACATTGGCCCTTTTTTACCGGTAAGCGCAGGGAGGATCTCATCGCTCAGGGCATGAATGGTATGGATAAGCGAAGCACGTTGTAAGGGCACGGTTTTTTCAAAAAGCACGGTTCCTGCTGATGTCTCTTTGACCACAAGATTAAGCTCACCCTGCTCGGCAGACTTGCTTAAATGGCGTACTTGTACACAAAGAAGCGTTCCCTCATTAAATAGCTTTTTCAAAAGAGCATCGCCGACCTGTCCATTATAAGCACCAAGCTCAACATCAAGCTGATCACTAAATTCAAGATCAAACCGCGCAATATGCGCAATTTTACTAAGCATTTCGCTATCAGGTCCACTCAGCAACATGCGACATTTAACTTTGCTATATTGTCGTACAGGATTATGAATCTCAAACGAAAGATCGGGCGTCAGCTGCGCACTCAGACTCATTACTACCATTCCCATCAACCACGTACAGCATCGCAACAATCTCATAAGAATCTCCGAACGCTATTGGCGAAAATCAATTTTGAACTGTTTGCCCCATAATGATTTATCGAACTGAAAATTTTTGGCAACTCGTATGATACTTAAATCGTAAATCACGACATCAGATCGCTTAAGAAATTCAAAATTTTCTATGCCACCTTCAGTCCCTACCGTAAACATAACCGTACAAATCGTTCCTTTTGGAACTCCCAATGGCGGACGCCATAATCTATCAACCTCGCGTTGGACGTGACGTTGATAAATAATTAGATCTTTTTGATCATAACTGCCAATCAGATTAAACCCAGCATAATCGGCCGTATTATCGCTCGGCACATCTTCATTCTGCGCACATTCACTTTCGGGCATTTGATCATCGGGAAGAAGCGGTTCTTCAGTCTGGCATGCAATACTTTGTTCGGATTTGTCTGATATTTTGGCTTTGGGTTCATTTATTTTTTCTGGTTCTTTAATCGTTTTTTCTTCTACTAGTGAGGCAACATTTATAGGTTCGACCTGTTGTTGTTCTTTCTGTTCATTATGCGCAACCTTAACTTCTTTGGTATGCGGGACAGCATGCTTTTTTGCCTTCTTGATGCGTGCCGGTTTTTTGTGCGCAATTTTAATATCATCTGCAAGCTCAGGAACTACTGATGCCTGCTCAGGAACGGCAATTGCACGTTGGGCTTTATGCACACGCTGTTTGCGAGGGTTCTGCTTTTTTATTGATTTTGCATAGCTTTTTTTATGCATGTCACGCGTATGATGATTTTTTACTGTTCGCTGATGCACCCTTTGATGCGCATGCGCTTGTGCTCTGTGATGAATTTTGCAGCGACGTGGTGAGCCTACAAAGGGAACAGCCTTGAGTTCTTTGTACGAAACAAACGAAGGCTTGCGTGAATGTGCGCCAAAAACAATAAAAGATTTTTTTATTCTGCTATCAAAGTAGCTAACAACACACGCAAAAATTAATAATCCAAGATGGAATGCAAACGATCCTACAAGATATTTTTTAAGTAGTTCCACAGTGCACAATCCATATCATTTATGCAGGCCGCGTTGACATAGCAACAAACCGAACACCCGCCTGTTTCAGTTCATCAACAATTTCAATAACTTTGCCATACGACACTTTTTCATCAGCCCGCACATAGACAGGAATATCTTCTTTATGTTGTGCTAATGATCTACGTACCTGCGCGATCAAAGCATCATGCGTCACCGGATACGTATTTAAAAATAATTTATTTTCTTTATTGATCGTAACGACAAGCTCTTGCGACGCACCAACTTCTTTGCTTTTGCCAAACGGCAAATCAACACGGATGCCATTTTGTACCATTGGTGCTGCAACAATAAAAATAACGAGCAACACACAAAATGTATCAATTAACGGCGTCAGCACAATCTCAGGAGCCATCATTTTTTTGAGACGATTTCTTCGTATACGCATCAAGAGCCTATCGTAGGAATGTTTGTTTGGTCACTACTACAAACCGCTCACCAATTTCGCTCAAGCCAAATTCAAGTTTGCGAAGCTCATGTGAAAAATAATGAAAGGCAACCAAAGCTGGAATAGCAACCACCAGGCCCGCCAATGTTACCACCAAAGCTTCCGCCATACCGGGTGCAACAGTTGCAATATCAGCAGATTTTTCTTGGCTAATATCGACAAATGCATGAATAAGGCCCCAGATAGTACCAAATAATCCTATCAGTGGCGAGGCTGCAGCGCTTGTTCCAAGAATAGGAAGATATGTTTCTTCCTCAAGAGCTACTGCATCTATTGCCTGTCCTAATGCAAGCTCAAGATCATCAAGATCTTTAGACGTCAAAGAAATATGGCCGTTACCAGTTTCAGTATCGGCTTTTGATGGATTATTACGATCAATAAGCAATCGGGCCTCAAGCAAGCCACGCATAATAACTTTGCCACCCGCACTATCTTGAAACTCTCTGCCCAATACAATCATTTCGTTAAAATTTTTAACCGAGCGCAAACGATGTAACAAAAGTTCAAGACGACGGCGTTGGTTACGAAACGAAACATATTTGAGCGCTACAATAGCAAGACACACAATCGACAAACAAAAAAGGCCAATAAGAATGAGTATTGCCACCCAATCCATTTGTCGAATCAATTGCCAGATGGCGCCTTTGAAAAATGTAAATTCCATAACACAATTCCTTTTCTCTCATTTTATGATTGTGCTCTTTGTGATGGACCGCGTCCCCACCGACAAGCTTTAGTATAGAAAAAATGAGTGCTCAAATAAACCTTTGAGAAATTCTTGACTCACCAGGGCATACGGCATCATCTTAACCATAAGTAGGGTTACAAAGGAGAAAATATGAAAAATTCGATATTATTTATCTTGGTTATTATCACGTGCACAAACTCGTACCGCTTGCCAGCCATGCCTGGGGCTCCCACAACTCCTGGTGTCTATTCATCAAATGAAGATACGACTGCAAACAATGACATCAATGCTTTTCAAGCAAGTGTTTTTTCGGCACTTACCACTGGTGCGGCACAAGCAAGTATTGCCACATTGAGTGATCAGTTTTCAAAAATGATTACCCCTCTTTTAACTAACGTTCCGTATTCGCTTGAAACACTTATCAATGCGCAAAATAGACTCGACAATTTTGTATCAGCACTCACCAGCCTTAAAACAAATTTGCCCTCTTCTGATGCACGCACATCAACCATCACATCTAAACTTTCTACGCTCAATAGCCAGCGCTCGACACTCAATAAACGCATAACTGATCAGCAAACGCTGTCAAACACGATGATCACCATACGAAATTTGTCCATCGACACAAATTTTCGCACACGAATAGATAAATTGAGAGTGCTTGATATCAATAAAAATACGCTTGATGCGCTTAAGGTTACCTACCTCAATGATTTAAATGATTTGCTCACTTATGCACAAAGTAAAAGCGCCACCGAACAATCAGAAATTCGTTCACTCATCAATAGCGTAATGGACAAATTCAAAAATCAAATCTACACCACCAAAGATCAGCAAGATCAATCGCCAATTTTCCAGCAACTGGAACAACTTCATGCCAAAGCAACACAGCCTGTATCGGCACCTGCAGCCGCAACACCAGTACCAGGAGCTGCCCTTGTTCCACCAACCATGGGAGTCACGCCACCGCCAACACCGGTAATACCAGCCGCAATAACCGCCGCTCCGGCTCTAGGAGCACCAATAACGCCTGTGCCAACAACTGTCGCCACAGCTGTCCCAGCACCAACACCACAACTAAGCCCACTCCAAACCAAAATAGAAGACATCAAAAAACGTACACTGCTCAATGAAAAGCTAAGCCTTGCTAAAGAACTTTTGAATATGATTAAAGAAGAAACAACGCGTGACGACCGTCAAAGTGTTTTCAATCTTTTCAAGGATATTGAATCAGGCTTTTTAAAAATGACCAAAGCTGATATCGAAATGCTTCTGACGTTTCTTAAAGATAATCTAAAAACTAATAGTTTTATGACCGATTTTGTAAAAGATATTGATGGGCTTATTACCGAACTTGCTGAAGCAAAAGAGCAATCAGGCGACGCTGGAACACTTTTAAGTTCGCTTAAAACCAAGATTGCCTCATTTAGTACCGATACATCTGGAGCTCTTGATGCAGCTCTTTATGCATTAAAACTTCTTGAACAAAATAAACTACCGCCTGAAGAACAAAAGCTTGAACAACCAGGTGTTGCAAAACCAACAGCCACAACGGCAACGCCATCATCAGTCACACAAACTTCTGCGGTACAACCAGCTATGATATCGCCAACTACGCCGCCAGGAGCTCCAGTGCCACCAGCAATCACAGCACCAACACCCATGCTCCCTCCCCCACCGGTAGCACTACCAGCAGCAGCTTAATTTTCAAAAGAAGAGGGAATAGTCATGAAGTTCAGCAGATTATTTAATACAATCGCACAAAGCTTAATGCTATGCAGCACCATCAACTTGTACGCAGACACGCTTGCAGTGCCATCAGTTCCACCTCCACCACCAGCACAATCACCAACGGTAGCAGTGCCAGTCTCCATAGCGAAAACCACACCAACTACCTCATCGCCATCAACTCAAATTCCCGCACCAAAACCCATATCAGGAGTTTCCATAACTCCGTTGACGTCGCCTACGCCAACACTTTCTGATCCACAAAGTCTTTCGATCGCAACATTATTGGGACTCAATGCACAGTATTATTACAACAATCGTTTCGACAAAATTGTCGCCATGGGAACTGATCCTGAAAAACGTACTCCCGCTTTTGAGCAAAGCATTTTGAGTGACTTTAAAAAAATGCTTCAATTATTTGAAAAGGCAAAAACTCTGCCTCTTTTTTCAACGCTTTTTGCCACACGCAAATTCGGCGAACGCGCAATAGACGCACTCAATCTAACCATCACTATCCTTGAGGCAAAAGCATCACCGATGGAAAAACAAGTTGAGGCATTTCCTAAACTTCTTAACAATTTCATGGATCTTTTCGCCAAATATAAAGAGTTTGGAATGGACTTGCGTGCAGAAAAATCACTTTTTATGAATGCCATCACCGACTTTATAAACAACCGTAACAGCGCATCATCAGAAACGTTACAAAAATTAAAGACATTTTTATTGGATGCCCCAACTATCGCATTCAAAGAGAGCACAGAACAAACCCCCTTTAACAATAAAGACCGAGAAAAATTTGATGCATGGCTGCCAAAAGTTGAAACAGCCATCAGATTGGCAGAAACGAATCAAGCACTTATGGCTCTTGATAACAAGACAAAATATCAAACTTCTTTATCATGGCACAGGGCAAGAGTGCGTCGCTTGAGTTCATCCAAATCTTTGAGGCCTTCTTCAAGCTGTATGCGATAAGCTTCTTTAAGAAGTCTTCCCATTTCTGGACCGGGGGCCATAACATCCAAAAGATGCCGACCTAAAAGCACCGGAGCTTCAGGACCATGCGCAACGGTTGCTTTTTCTGCCGTAGCCAAAAACTGATGATAGAGTTCATGATCTTTATTAATCAACGGCTCATGTCCGTGAGGATTGGTTCCTTGGTGATCGGCAAGTGCAAGAAGGCCGAGTTGACGCACCGTAACGTCGGGCGCAAGTCTGACGGCAAGACGTTTGTAAGCTGCAGGCTTTGCACCCTGATCAAGAAATGTAAACGCCTGGAGATGACAACGTACAAGTTTGCACACCGCGTCGATAAGTGATTTATTTCCCGTAATTTTTCTGAGCAATCTTTTGACCACCGGAATTCCTGCATCTTCGTGACGATAAAAATGCATCTGATCATCAATGGTGATCGGTTTGCCCAAATCGTGGCACAAGGCAGCAAGCATGATCATATATTTTTCTTCAATCGCACTCATATACTCCTGATCCACGTAATATGAGAGCTGTGCAGCCGCATCAAGCGCCTGCATGGTGTGTTCAAACACATCACCTTCAGGATGAAAATTGACCGGTTGCGGCACACCAATAAGTGTATGGAGTTCAGGAAATATCTCTTGCAAACGCCCCAATGAAAGCAACCAACGGAAACCTTTTGATGGCGCATATGACTTGAGGAGAAGTTTTTTGATTTCTTCATGGATACGCTCGTTTGCCAATGGTGCATCAGCAGCAGTATCGTAAAGATTCATGCTTCGGCACAACATCGTTAAACGCTCATCAGGATCCATATCAAAGCGGCCGACAAATTGCATCACCCGATAAAAGCGTAAAGGATCTTCAAGAAAAAGTTCTTCATCAACTGCGCGCAAGCGTTTGTGTTTAATATCTTCAAGACCACCATACGGATCAATTACATCAAATACACGCGCTACATCGACGGTAGATTGTTCAAGCTTGTGCACAATGTCATCACGATGCTCAAGAACGTCATTCAAATTGAGTGCCATGGCATTCATCGTTATATCGCGTCGACGGCACGCCATTTCAATCGTCATAGCAGGATCAAGCTCAACCGACGGTTTGCGCCCTTTGCTGTCGGTACGTGGAAGCGACCAATCAACATCGTAGCCAACCACACGCAGCACCCCAAATTTTTTACCAACCAACATTACCGGCCCATGATGTGCCAGTATTTTTTCAAGCTCTTCAAGCGAAAGATGGTGCACCTCGATATCAAAATCTTTAAGTTCCCGGCCAAGTACAAGATCACGCACACTGCCACCGACAAGATATGAGATTCCTCCGGCTTTTTTAATGTCTGTGATAAGAGGATGTAGAACGTTGATAAAATCGAAAAATTGCTGAAAATGGGGTGCTAATCTGGCTTTCATATCATAACCTTCTATTTTTTTAGATCTTCACTATAGTATGCCGCTTGCGCTTTTTGTCGAGATTGCATAGAATTTACTGGAAATAAATAAGCAAGGGGCTATAGCTCAGTAGGTAGAGCACATGCATGGCATGCATGGGGTCACCGGTTCGAATCCGGTTAGCTCCATACTACGCCCTCGTTTCACTCGTGGCTATGTATGGCTCACCCGCCATCAAAGCCTTGGCGAAATCGGGGCCCGTTTTCATCAAAACTCACGTTTTCCCAGGAGAAAGGATCTCGTGAAGAAGCGTTTCATCCCCCAATATCTTTTAACCATCATTCCCATCGGTTTCATTAACATCTGTTTCACCGCGTACGAAGTCTATCGTCACGGACTTGTCGACGGGTTGATCATCGTGTTTTTGAGCTGGTCGGCGTATATTTTGTGCATTCCGGCGGCGCACGGAAGATTTTTGATCGGCGCGCCCTCACGCATCTTTTTTGGACGCCCACTATTCCCCGAACCTTATTTTTGGTGCAGCGCTGTT
>JAHFBS010000038.1 GCA_023249895.1 bacterium
CAAGAAACTCAAATGATGCTTCAACATGACCTACAAGAGCTGCAAGTTCTTGCTCAATTTCGCCAACGCGTTCCGACAGAGATCCACGAACCATTGCCATTGATTGCTTGACGGCCATTTCAGTAGGCGCATGAATAAGTTCATTAATTGCTTCAGCCTGCACCAAATCAATCTTATTATTCAAAAATGCTCGCTTGCTAAATTCGCCAGGACGCGCACTACGCGCACCCGCCTGAAGCGCAACTGCAATAATGCGATCAATCACAAAAGGATTGTTATGGCACGAAATTTCTACCGTATGCTGACCGGTAAATGTTTTTGGTCCATGCATTACCAAAAAAAGAACCTCATCAACAAGAGAAGATGAGGTTTCTGCATGATCAATAACAAAACCATGATGAATGGTATGCGAAGCAACGTGAGAAATTTTTTGGCCAGAAGACAACCGCGCAAGGCGATCTGCAACTTCAAAAGCATCGCACCCGCTTAATCGGATCAGTGCTAACGCCCCACTACCACGGGGAGTGCACAATGCAACAATGGTCTGTTCATCATCAGTAAGAAGATGAGGTGTTTGAGCCAGATGGTGCTGCATAATCTTTTGCGGATAACACAAGGTGATAGCCTCTCAGCTTTTTCTTGTGCTTTTTTTTAAGGAATTGAACAAGAAGATGAGACAGGCTTGCAAAAAGCTGACGATCTTCATCTACGGTAGGGAAAATACCGCGTTCAAAGATAATGTATAACGCCCGACGGTCAACCTTGGTTGAGTAGGGGACACGAATATCCATGATCGCCATTATTTCTTTGAGCCCCTGCTCTATGTCGGTTACGAGCTCTGAAGTCCAAGCTTCGACCTGCGGAGGCAAAATTTCTTGTACCGGACGCGTGACCATCGGTTGACGTTTATCAATTGGCTGCTGCTGTTTTCTCCGTTGATCGCCCCGATCACGTGGTCCCTGTTGCTGGTATCGCTCTTGTCGTTGTGGAGGCTGAACAGCCTTTTTATCACCGGATGGAGCTACCTGGCTACGAGGGTCATAAATGATAGAAACAATGGCGGGACGCTTATTAAAGCCCAGAAAATTTTTTTCACCCATTTCGTGAATTTTAATGGTAAATTCTGACGGCTTTCCAGAATCCGCCCACGCCTTCTCGATGGCCTTGGCAACCGTTGCAGCCTCGTGAAGCATTGATTTCATTAGCGCAAACCTTTCATGCTAAGAAAGATAAAAAAACGTTTTCTCACCAACATTGAGACCTTTTTTAAGGCTCCAAAAACACCGAATTTTGAGGCTTTTCCGGGCTTTTTTAATGTTTATAAGATCAACTTAACAGAAATCATCGCTAGGCGCAACGAAATGCAGCTTTCCAAGCGATGCTTCCCTGAAAGAGAACGTTTTATTTTGATAAGCGGGAAACGGGATTCGAACCCGCGACCCTTGCCTTGGCAAGGCAATGCTCTACCACTGAGCTATTCCCGCATGAGATATTTCACAAGACACGTAAACTCTACAAAAAACTGGCAAAATGTCAAATTTTCTCGTAGTTAAAACAGTATGTTTTCAACCATGTTTTTCAGATTGTTTGGCTCCCAAGAGCTCCCAATGAACAAATTTATTGCACTCACTACACTTAAACTGCAGTTCATTAGCAACCATTTGCATAAACGAATTAATTGCTCCGGAATCGCCCTTGGTTATAAGTTCTTTCAACATATCCATTTGTTTTACATCCATCGCAGCACATAAATGTCCCCCAAATTCTGCACATGAAAGTACTGTTGCCTTACACCCGTCGCAACGAATACCGAGTTTTGATACAACGTCTGGCGTCAAACGATCAATTGCTGAACAAACTTCATAAGCGTGTTTAATAAAATACAAAACCGTATCAAATGAGCGAGTTGGTGATGCGACTAAGTTCCGTTCGAGCGCACAATTAAAATCATCGATGTGATTGGAAAAACAGTTAGTAGCAATAAAACATGTTATTAAAAATAAAATATATTTTTTATTCAGCATGCTCATGCTCCATGCCATTATTTTCAACCAAACTTATATCACTTCCCTGCCAGAATTCTGGAACCCATACTTGAGACTTGCATAATGGACACGCAATCTTGATCTCAGTTGCAAAGCCCGCCATAAATGAACTCCAGCATTCGGAAACACTCCGAGTTTGTAATCTCTCCTTAAGAACTAAAAAAATTTGGGCCGATATATGCCCAAGAAATTCGAACGTCGTCATTTCATACTTACAATGTTTACATTTCATGCTCATAGCAAGCTCCCTTTATAGAAGTTACATTTTTTGTAAAAAGCTACCGACCTTCAGGTTGTTTAGCAAGATCAATCTCAATCGGTTGATCTGGATAGCGCCCTGCCAAAATGTCGGGAAGATAATCGAGCAAGACAACGGGAAAAATGACGTCGGTACTATGCTTAATTTTATCAAGTGAAAACCAGGCAACGTGTTTTACTACAACACGTTCTTCATCGGTCAGATTATCAAGCGAAATGCTCTTTTGTTTTGTCTTGCCCACAATAAACTGTTCTTTAAGATGCTGTAGCTTTCTTGACAAAACCAGATCAAATTCACCGAACCATACAATGGGACCAAGTTCAATTTTATCTTTGGTAATACCCGTCTCTTCAAATATTTCACGCAACGCAGCTTCTTGTACCGACTCACCCTCTTCAATTTTACCGCCGATAGGAAACCAAAATCGTCCGTGATATTTGCCATCTTTTGATGTTGTGGTCGGATCATCGGCACACATCAAAAGTATTTCTTTATTTTCGTTCATCAAAAGAATTTTAACGCTGCTTCTGGTTGGTAATGCCATATTCAAAGCTCCTGAAAGTTATTCGTAATATTTCTGTTTTCTTGCTCTGTCACAATCCCATTCGGCATTAAGATCAGTTTGATTATGCGCAGCAAGTTCCATAAGCAGAAAAAGTAGATCGTAGATTTGATGATCTAAAACGGGCTTGTTTGTCTGATTCGCTTTGAGCCTTGCAATCTCGTGTTCAAGATGGGCAATGATAGTTTCTTGGTCGAAAACTTTATTGCCTAGTTTAAGCATAAATCGCCGAGCTTCATCGCGATAATTGTTGAGTGCCATTTTAGTTATTTGTTCTTTATAAAATTATCAACTTTATTCGTTGCTTGCTCAGGTGATAACACATCAGTATCAAGCATCACATCATATTTCATTCCCTGATGCACCGTATGATAATGACTTCGCGCGTGGCCTGCTGGCGACGTACCACGTTGTTTTTCGCGTTGCTCAATTGATTGTAATGATGCGGTAACAGCAACCCACACAACATTAATTCCGTTGAGCACCTCTTTTAAATCTGTAATCCATGCAGGATCGTACTGTATGTAATCAACAATCACATTATTGCCTTCTCGTGCATAAGCCGCTATGGCACGATGCATGCCCTTAATAACTTTTTGCCCTTCAGGACCAACTTCAAGCGTGAATAACTTACCTTCTTTATCTTCAGAAGCAATACCATGCATCACCAAACGATGCTCTGGCTTATCCTCTAGATAAAATTTGGGAGGAAGAACCCCAACAAAAAAATTATCGATCCCCATTCCCAACCACGGCGTAACTTGTTGGGCTTGAAAAGCTCTGATAATACTCGATTTACCTACTGATGACGGACCATTAAGAATTATCACCGTACCCGTTTGCGGTGTTTTTTCTTTATTCATGCATGCTCCCATCATCATTAATGTCATCAAGACAACAGCGCAATATATAAAATTCATCTTCATAATCACTACTTTCGCACATGTAAGAGGGTTAACTTAACCCAAAGATAAAACCTTCTGCAAAAACCCAAACAACGCCCAACAGCCAAACCCCAAAATCATACAACCGGCGATTTTGTTTATTACAACAATTCCGGCACGTGTTAATGAGGTACGGAAAAAGCCAACAATAAAACTTAGTATGAGCCACCACGTTGTTGAACCTAAAAATACACCCAGAACAAGCAACAATCCCGCAAGATAACTACTCGATGTTGGTTCAAATCCCAATCCTGCAAAAAAAGAAAGATACAACAAAATGGTCAGCGGATTGGTAATCGCCAAAAAAAATGTTGTTACATAATCACCCACCAAATTAACGCGTACCAACCCTTGCGCAACTTCTGCCGGCTTTGATACAAACGTCTTAACTCCCAAATAACATAAAAACAATCCACCAACCAACTGCAAAATGTGTTGGTAATTGAGTAACAAGCCAGAAATCGCTGTTAACCCTAATGCCGCAATTGAGGCATAAACCGCGCCTGCCGTTGCCGCGCCCAATCCAGAAATAAATCCTGAAAGCCTCCCCATTGCCAGCGTGCGTCGAATACACAGCAATGCAATCGGTCCAACTATTGCTGCTATTGAAAATCCCAAAATAAATCCTTTTATAAACATATGCCCCCCGCATAAAAAGATTAAATGGTAAGTTCAGGCTCCGCCCAAGCTTCTGTGCTTATTATACAAAAATACCTTACACAAAATCCAAACGTCGCTTGATACGTCTAATCCCAATCCATCCAAAGAAGGCGCTTGCGGCAACTATCACCGGCAAACAAATCCAGAATGATATACTCCCTTGTTGTCCCAGCACCGTCCCACGCATGCCTTCCATCAAATATAAAAATGGATTAGCCAAACTCACATAAGCAAATGTTGGCGACATGTCATAAATGGTCTGCCATGAAAATTGCGAACAACCCAACAGCCATAGTGGGAAAATGATACGTGTCCACACGCTGCCAATGACATTCATATCCTTCACGAGGCTTGCCGTGAACAATGCGAAAAATCCCCCGAAAAAATTAATCGCAATAAATATCACCAGAAATTTGGGGATACACATCTGCGATAAATCCATTCTATTCCACAAGAGCAGCTTGGTTAGCGGTAATACACACATACCAAACACCATTGAGCGTATGGCATAGACACAGGCATTTTTAACCAACACAAGCCAAGATGGTAAGGGCAATGTCAGCGGATAGGTAATAGTTTTGCGCCCGCACAAATCTGAAATAAAGGTCGATGTTACTGACCAAATTTCAAAAATACTGCAGTTGACTACTGAACTTACCGCCATAAATTGTCCCATACTGGTCGTCATGCCCAACTGTGGGAAAATGTAAGCAGCAACACCTACATATCCAAACACCCAGATCATGACGTCAAACATATTGCCGGCAAGCGCTTTGCTGAAAATGATCATGTCAGTTTTGAATAACTTCCAGAATATTCTGGAATATGATTGTAAGCTATATGTTGTCATACAGGTTCCTCATTATTTTCATTCATTAATTTTAGGAAAACATCTTCAAGGCTACTTTGTTGATATGTCGTCTTGAGTTCCTCAGGTGTATTAATGAGCTTGATTGAACCCTTATCAAGAACACAGATGCGATCTGACAAGAATTCAGCCTCATCAAGATAATGCGTCGTCAGCAGCACGCTCACCCCATTGGCTCGGAGTGCACTAATGCTTTCCCACAAGCGATGACGCATATGAGGATCGATGCCAACCGTTGGCTCATCTAAAATGAGCAGTTTGGGGTTATGCATTAAACTGCGCGCAATCATCACACGACGTTGATATCCACCTGAAAGCTGAGATGGCGACGACTTGCGATAGCGTTCAAGATTAAATTGGGCAATAAGTACTTCAAGACGCTTCTTAATAGCCTCTGAAGACAACCCAAAATATTCACCCGCCGCCACCAGATTCTGCTCAACCGTTAAATCATCGTTGAGATTAGAATCCTGAGGACAAAAACCCATCTGCCGACGATAGTGATTTATATCGTCGTAGATCGATTTTCCATTGCAGGTAATATCGCCCGAACTGGCTGGGTGCAATGTTGCCAACAGCGATGATAATGTCGTTTTACCGGCACCGTTGGAACCAAGCAGGCTCATAATTTCGCCACGATAGATATCAAACGAAACGCCATTCAATGCATGAACAACGTTCTTTTTAGTTTTATAGTGCTTATGCACATTGTTGATTTTTATCAGTACAGAGGACTGCATATAAAATCCTTCTACAGTTCAAGCTTCGATAAAGCTGTCCTCGCAAAACTGCGACAAACATTGAGCCCGAACGCTTCCTTAACGGAAAAAACAGCGATCGAACTACCGAAGCAACATTAAAAAAAATAATTTGATTATGGTGGCATCAGGACGATGCCTGATGGGGTTGTTTAGAGAGAAACCCGGCTCGGATTCGTATGAATGAGGATTTGCATTGCAGCACCCTTTCCTCGGATGGAATTTAGAAATAAAAGTTAGATTTTAAGTATGACATGAAAAGATCTCTGACACAAAAAATGTGACAATTTGGCGATATTTGGCACAAAAATATATGTAGTGTCTTTAACGCATTATGAAAGTGTCATTAAAAGGTCATTAAACTGTCATTAAATTATTGCAGATCACATTTCGACAGCGGTTACGACACCATGAATCTTTTCGAACGGCAATTTATAGAACTGCACAAACGTTGGCGTAATGTGTTTAATGAATGCAAAAATCTTCCAAATGATTTTGTTGGTTACAATCTCATCAACGCCATAGAAAATTACCGCAGGATCGATGCCCGCATTACGCAAGATTTTTTCGATATCCAAAACTTCCATGTATCCCATGTGGATTTCAAAAATACGCAAGCCGGGCGCAAGGTTACCCTTAAAAAAGCCAATCACCCCAAAAGGGTCATCGCGCGTTACGACTGAAATTAAAATATTATCTTCGTAAATAATGTTATTTTTGAACATGGTTTGCATGACATATTGCGGTACCGTTGCCATATCACGTACAAAAAAGAGCGCGGTTCCTTTGAGCTTCATGATACTTTTTACGCGATGTTCAAACTGAGCAAGAAAGTCTTCAATCGCCAATGGTTGTTGCGCACGTAATAATTTTCGTTGCCCCGTAGTGTAAATAGCAATAAGAGCAAATGGTGAAACCGTTACGGCTATGGAAAATAAACCTCGCTCAGGAAGTTTGGTACAGTTCGACATAAAGAATGCGGAAACCACAACGGTCACCAGTGATGCCATCAATAATTTAAAATAATTTCTACGGTGCCAAAAAATCCAGGTCATCATAATGCCGGTAATCGTCATCGTTCCAGTGACTGCAAAACCATAGGCCGTAGCAAGTGTATTGGATTGTTTGAATAATATAATCACCATAATAACTGAAAACATAAGCGTCCAGTTCACCACGCTGATATACACTTGTGAGCGTAATTTATTTGATGTGTAATCAACTTTAAGCATCGGCATAATGTTGGTTGTTATTCCCTGATACACAACCGAAAACATACCGCTAATCAATGACTGCGAGGCAATCACCGTAGCCATCAAACTCAATACCAAAAAAGGGATATATACGACCAACGGCATATATGACCTGATCATTGCATACAAAATCGACAACGACATGGATGCCGAAGGATTGAGCACTAGAAATGCGGCCTGTCCCAAATAATTAAGAATCAATACCACAAAGACAAAATACCATGCACGGCGAATAGGACGCCGTCCCAAGTGCCCCATATCGGCGTATAATGCTTCACCACCAGTGGCACACAGCGTTACACCCGAAAGTACCAAAAATCCGGTCATCCCATTCTTAAGTAAAAATTTCACCGCAAAAATAGGGCTCAGCGCCTTGAGTACGATAGGGGCCTGAATAATCGCCAATACGCCAAAAAATCCGAGTGTGATAAACC
>JAHFBS010000039.1:0-1275 GCA_023249895.1 bacterium
CATGGCGCTGAATAAAATGAGAAATGTCAGAGAGCCGTATTCCAGGGCTTATTTTTGCTATTGCACCATCAAGAGCTTGTTGCGCAATGAGAGCAAGGTGAGACGCTGTTGCGTTTACCTCCCCCACAAAGAAATAACGAGCGATATCGGCACAATACCCTTTATAAGAGCCAACGACGTCTATTTTAACAAAATCACCAGATTTTAAAATAACTTCTTTTGAAGGAATGCCGTGAACAATTGTATCATTGAGTGATATACAGGTTGCAAAACGGTACCCGGCATATCCCTTACACGACGGTTTTAGCCCACTTTCAAGCAGCCGTTTCTCGACAAAGGCATCGATTGCAAGCGTGTTTTGGCCAGGTATGACCATACTCTTGACCTCTTCCAAGATGGTGGCCAGGAGCTTGCCTGCATGACGCATTTTTTCGATAGAAACTTTATTCTTAAGTGTAATCTCTGTCATTTCAGTGGGTACCAAAAACGTGTATATCAATTTGTTTTATTTTTAAATCCGTTGCTCTATTTTCTAATAGTCAAATTTTGCTACTGATCAGCGAACGTAGCGTCCTTTTAATCTTCCGGAGGCAAGGAAGCCTTCATAGCGACGCTCAATCAAATGTGCTTCAATTTGAGCAGACGTATCAAGGGCTACGCCAATAACGATCAAAAGGCTTACGCCGCTAAACATGGTTGGAAATGCAATAACTCTTCCAAGCAATGAAGGAAGAATCGCAAGCAATGCAAGGTACACTGCCCCAGGAAATCCAACACGTGTGAGCAAGTAGTCAAAAAATTCAGCAGTCTTTTTACCTGGACGAATACCAGGAATAAAGCCACCAGATTTTCTAATATTGTCAGCAAGTTCAACAGGATTGAAAATGACGGCAGTGTAGAAGAATGCGAAGAAGATAATCAAGCCGGCATTTAAAACGTTGAACACTAATCCCTCACGACTAAACCAATCCATGACCACCTGGTTAATACTGGGCCAGCGGGCAGCCAAAAGTCCGGTGAGCATCAAAGGCATTTGCAAAATCGCAGATGAAAAGATGACCGGGACAACGTTGGAAGGATTAAGTTTGAGTGGTATGTATGAACTTTGTCCACCATACACACGCCCACCGATAACACGTTTGGCGTATTGAACAGGGACTTTGCGTTCACCGCGTTCCAAAAAGATAATGCAGCCAATGAAGGCAATTGTAACAAGCCCGAGCAAGCCAACCATAAGAAGATCGGTTTGTCCAAGTCGCACCCCTTCAAAAACAC
>JAHFBS010000039.1:1285-7742 GCA_023249895.1 bacterium
CGCATCATATCCGCAGGAAAACGAGCGATAATACCAGCAAAAATAATCATTGAGCTTCCGTTGCCAATTCCATGGGCATTGATTTGTTCACCAAGCCACATAACGAACAGGGCGCCCAAGCTCAGAAAAAGAACTGCTGACAACCTAAAGCTCCATCCTGGTGTAAAGACAATATTAGGCTGACGTTCGATATAAACGGCAAGCCCAATTGACTGTACTACCGCGACAACCAACGTGAGATACCGTGTGTAACGATTGATGATACGACGTCCGTACTCACCTTCTTTTGACAGTGCCTCAAGGGTTGGAACCATGATGGTCAAAAGTTGCATCATAATAGATGCACTGATATAAGGTGACATTCCAAGTGCAAAAATAGCAAAGTTTTTAAGTGCGCCTCCTGAAAAAAGATCAAGATACGATAAAAAGCCTCCGCCAAATTTTCCACTAAATAATGCATTAAGTGCTACAACATCAATACCTGGAATTGGTATATGTGTTCCAAATCGGAAAACCGCAAAAATACCGAGTGTGTACGCGAGCTTTTTACGCAATTCCGAAACGAAAAAAATGTTTTTGAAATTATGGAGTAAAACCACCACCGCCTATCTCCTATAACAACTGAACAACGCCTCCAGCCTTCTCAATAGCCTGTGTAGCCGTTTTACTTACGGCATGCACATTGACTGTTAATTTCTTGGTAAGCGATCCTGTTCCAAGGATTTTGACGCGAACTGCGCCATTACCCTTGATAAGTCCTTTTTCACGCAAAGAAAGTTCGTTAACGGTATCGTTAACAGCGAATTTTCTTTCAAGATCTTCAAGATTTACTATTGCTGGTTTACATGCAAGCGCATTGACAAAGCCGCGACGTGGAATGCGTCGGACCAAGGGCATTTGTCCGCCTTCAAAGAAGGCCTTAATTTCGCTGGTAGAACCGGTACGGCTTTTCTGACCTTCTTTACCGCGACCTGAATAACGGCCACGTTTGCCACCACGACCAACGCGTTTACGTGGTTCAGTAAGTTTTTTTAAATTATTGAGCTGCAACATTGTTGTTTCCTACAATTTCTTTAACAGTTTTGCCTCTAAGCTGAGCAATTTGTTGTGCTGAGCGAAGTTTTGAAAGAGCATCCATGGTTGCCTTAACAACGTTTTGTGGGTTTGATGCTCCAATTACTTTTGACAAAACGTCACGTACGCCAATTGCTTCCATGACTGAGCGAACAGCTCCGCCTGCAATAACACCTGTACCTTTTGCAGCTGAACGGATAATAACCTTGCTTGCAGAATGTTTACCGGTAACCGTATAAGGAATGGTTGTTTTATAAAGTGGAATGGTTACCATGTGCTTGCGGGCTTTACGCAAAGCTTTTGAAATTGCTGCTGAAACATCACGACTTTTGCCAAGTGCAATGCCAACCTTGCCCTTTTTATCGCCAACGACGACAAGAGCTGAGAAGGCGAAGCGTCGACCTCCTCGAATAACTTTAGCAACACGTCTGACGCTCAAAACTGACTCTGAAAACTCTTCAACTGGTTCTTGCTGTCTTGCAACAGCCAGTGATTTTTTGTTTTTCTCTTCGGCCATATCCTACATTCCCAGAAAGCTATTTAAAATTTCAACCCAGCTTCGCGTAGTCCATCGGCAAGCGCTTTAATTCTTCCATGATAAAGGTAGCCGCCGCGATCAAAAAAAACAGGACCAAGCTTTTTAGTTACTGCTATTTTACCTAATTCAAGACCAACTTGTTTAGCAATTTCGGTCTTTTTTCCTGTTGCTTTATCCAATTGTTGTGATGAATAACTGACTACGGTTTCGTGCTTATTGTCGTCAATAATTTGTGCATGAATATGGTTGAGACTACGATAAACAGAAATGCGTAGACGAGTACCGCGTTCTTGATTACTACGTACTCGATATACTCTGCGTTGTGCTCTTCGTCTAAAATTTCTTAACAAACTCACGTTGAAGCTCCCTCACTATGCCGCTGCTGCTTTTGTCTTACCGGCCTTGCGAATAATTACCTCGCCTTCTTTGACAATACCTGTTCCTTTGTAGGGTTCAGGTGGTCTGAGTGAGCGAATAGCATCAACGGTGTTGCCCAATACAAACTTATTTGCCGAACGAAGGACCAATTGTTGGCCTGTTTTGTCTATTTCAATTGTTACTTCAGATGGTATTTCAAGATCTATTTTGTGGGTAAAACCAAGCGTAAAAGTTACCTTTTTACCTGCTTGTTGTGCTTTAAAGCCTAACCCAACAATAGTAATTTTTTGTTCAAATCCTGTTTCAACGCCTTTTACTGCGTTAGCAAGAAGTGCGCGGTGAAGACCCCACAGCATACGTGCGCGGCGATCTTTTTTTTCAGAAACGACTGAAAGATTTTTACCGTCGACTTTTGCAACGATTCCTGCAGGAAGTGTATGCTCGAACGAAGCCTTAGCCCCTGAAACCGTTACACGATTGCCTTGAATTTGAATTTTGGCGGATGTGAATGCAATTGCTTTTTTACCAATTTTTGACATAGCTGATCCTTACCACACGTGGCAAATTACTTCACCGCCAATGCCCAACTTTTTAGCCTGTCGATCACTCATCACACCTTGGCTGGTGGTGAGAATCGAAACGCCCAAACCGCCTGTTACGGAGGTTATTGCGTTGCTTGACTCGTAAACACGTCGGCTAGGTTTACTGACGCGATTAAGTTCATGTATAACCGGCTCAGAACCAACGTATTTTAATGCGATTGTAAGCGTATGATGATTATCAAGTGCATCAACGCTGAAATCTTTAATAAAACCTTCATTTTTCAGAACGAGAGCAACAGCTTCTCTACCTTTTGAATGAGGAACTGCTACCGATCGTTTACCAACCATTAGTGCATTGCGAATGGCGGTAAGAAAATCACCGATTGTATCGATTGACATACAGATGTCTCCAATTACCAACTTGCTTTGCGAACGCCAGGAAGCAGGCCATCCAGCGCATTTTTTCTTACACACATCCTGCACATTTCAAAGAAACGCATATATCCACGAGCTCTTCCACAGAGTTTGCAACGGTTGCGCGTTCGTGTGGAAAACTTTGGAGTACGTTTGCTTTTTTCAATCATTGCTTTACGTGCCATGAGAACCTCCGCGTCTAACGCTTTTGAGCCTGAAACGGCATGTTGAACTTTTTCAAAAGAAGACGAGCGTGTTCATCATTGGAAGTCGTTGTTTGAATGGTAATATTCATACCACGACTTTTATCAGTTTTGTCAAAATCGACTTCAGGGAACACCATCCAGTCTTTTAACCCGAGATTGTAGTTACCATTGCCGTCAAAAGTAGGCTTTACGCCTTGAAAGTCACGGACAGCGGGAAGCACAATGTTAATAAGCTTATCCAGAAAATGATACATTTGGGTACGGCGCAACGTGACCATAACGCCAATTGCAACTCCCTGGCGGAGCTTAAATGTGGCGATTGATTTTCGTGCTAATGTTTTGGTTGAAGATTGTCCAGTAACTTGATCAACAATTTCCTTGACGAGGGCAACTGCTTTCGAGTCACTGACAGCTTCTTTGACGCCCACATTGATCACAATCTTGGAAATCGCAGGGACCTCCATCATGTTTTTCAACTTGAGCTCATCTTTGAGCTCAGAGCGTATTTTTGTTTTGTAAAGTTCCTCTAAACGTGATTTCATAAGGCGCAACCTGCTTTAAAAAGCTTCTTCGCAACGACTACAAATTCTTACTTTTTTCTCTGTATCAAGCATCTTTACCCGCGTGCGGCATGGTTTTTTGCACGAAGGGCAAATGGGCATGACTTTGGCCAAAGGAATAGGACGTTCTTCTTTAACAATCCCGCCTTTTTGACCTTGTTTTTTTGGTTTGGTGTGACGCGAGACAACGCAAACGTCTTTGACCAACACAGAATCGTCTTTTGGACTTACCGTAATAACAAGCCCTTGCTTACCCCTATCTTTACCGGCAAGCACCACTACGGTGTCATTCTTTTTTACACGTGCTAACATAGTCGTTCCTACCATACTTCCGGGGCAAGCGAAATAATTTTCGTATGAACCCCACCAGCTTTGAGTTCTCGTGCAATAGGACCAAAAATACGGGTTCCTATTGGTTGTTTTTCTTTATCCAATAAAACGGCAGCATTATCATCAAAACGAATATAGCTGCCATCGGAACGCTTAAATTCTTTGCGTGTGCGAACAATGACAGCGTCATAAACGTCACTCTTCTTTGCGGTACAGCCAGGAATAGCTTTTTTGACCGCAACTTTTACAAGGTCCCCAATGCGGGCGTAACGTTTACGTGAGCTTCCGCACACACGAATGACCATAACTTTTTTTGCCCCAGAATTGTCGGCAACTTCAAGCATCGCTCGTTCTTGTACCATGTCGTTCCCTATCTATTAGCGATGAGAAAGAACTTTGACCAGTGTCATATGTTTTTCTTTTGACAGTGGTCTGCATTCTTTAATTTCAACAACGTCACCAATTTTAGCGACGCTATTTTCATCATGAGCTTTAAATTTTTTGTGCCGACGAATTGTTTTACCCCAAAACGGATCTTGCAACATGCGTGTTACTTTGACCACAATCGTCTTAGCCATTTTATCTGAGACAACCGTGCCAACGAGCACTTTGCCGTTTGATGAGGCGTGTGTTTGCGAAGCTTCCTGCGCTACCATGTACCTTGTCCTTAGTGCTTAACTTTTCTTGACGTTGCCACGATGTTGTTGCTCTTTTTGCGCAAGCGTCAAAATGCGAGCAATCTGACAACGTATTTTTTTAAACTGTGAAGTGTCTTTAACTTGTCCCGTGAGGAGCCCAAGTCTGAGGTTGAATAATTCTCTACGAAGAGATTCAGCCTCGCTCTTGAGTGCGGATGCATCCATTTTTTTCAAATCTTCTTTTGCTATCATGCTCTTCCAACCTTAGCTCACAGCAGCTTTTTGCTCTGCAGCAAGTTCAGCTTTATCAACAAATCTTGTTTTTATAGGCAGTTTGTGTGCTGCTGATTCCAAAATGTGTTGAGCTTCCGTTCTTGTTAATCCATCACCGAGTTCGATGAGAATGCGTCCTCGTTTGACGACGGCAACCCAGAATTCTGGATTCCCTTTACCTTTACCCATACGTGTTTCTGCAGGTTTCTTACTTACTGCTTTATCAGGAAACACGCGTAAATATGATTTGCCGACTTTTTTAAGATGTCGGTTAACGGCAACACGTAATGCTTCTATTTGACGCGCACTGACCCATGCCGATTCCAACGCCATAAGTCCAAAATCACCAAAGTATACGGTTCGAGCGCCTTTGGACATGCCGAACATACGGCCACGTTGCATTTTTCGATATTTTGTTTTCTTTGGCATTAACATGGTTTAGCCCCTTGCCATTGTTGCATGAGAGGAATGTTCGCCCTTGCAAATCCAAACCTTAATACCAATTAAGCCATAGGTAGTTAAAGCTTCTGCTCGAGCAAAATCAATGTTTGCACGCAAAGTGTGAAGTGGGGTTGAGCCAAGACGTAGCCATTCAGTACGTGCAATTTCTGCGCCACCAATACGACCGGCGATGCAAATTTTTACACCTTTAGCACCACTCTTGAGTGCGGCAAACCCAGCTTTTTTCATGAGCCGTTTATAGCTCACACGTTTTTCGAGTTGTTGTGCGATGTCCTTGGCAACAAGTGTGGCATTGGTTTCAGGGTGTTTTACTTCCTGAACTGAAACATCGATATTTTTCTTGAGCAAGGTGTAAAGGTCTTGTTTGATTTGCTCAATGCCTGCGCCTTTTTTACCAATAACCGCTCCTGGATGAGCTGAGTGAATGATAATGCGTATGTTATCGACAGCTTTATCAATAACTACACGTGCAACATCAGTCTCATTAAGACGGCTTTTTAAAAAGTGACGAATCTGAAGATCTTCAATAAAGCTTTGACCGTACTTTTTCTTTGAAAACCAATGCGCTTGCCAGTCTTCAAAGATTCCGAGCCTAAAGCCTATAGGGTGTACCTTCTGTCCCACACTGCACCTCTGTTACAATCTTTTCACAATTTTTATTACCGTACTTTATCAACAACAATCGTGATATGGCTCATGCGTTTGCGCTGTGGCGCTGCACGTCCCATAGCCGCTGGTTTAAAATATTTCACCGTTGGCCCCTGATCAATGCGAATCTCTTTAATGATGGCTTTAGCCATAGAGTCGATTTCAGGATTCTTAAACTTCGCGTTTGCATATGCGGAAGCGAGTGTTTTCATAAGTGGCTCTACACGTCTTCCAGCTTCGCATGTCTTTAACCATGCGTATGCTTTATCAACCGAGTATCCTCGAATGACATTCGCATAAGGGCGAAGTTTGTAAGGGGAAACGCGGACAAATTTGCTTATCGCTCTTGCTAGCATGTCATACCTGATTTAGTAAGTAAGTATATCCAAAAACA
>JAHFBS010000040.1:0-2789 GCA_023249895.1 bacterium
CGCAATATCGAATCAAATGGCACACTTGATAATGCAGATCCAAGCCTTGTATCAAAAGACGCCAAAGAACGAGGTAAGGACCAACTGGGCACATTGGGCGCCGGAAATCACTTTGTTGAAGTTGATTATGTTGAAGAAATTTTTGATCAAGAAGCTGCTGGTGCTTTTGGCTTGTGGCAGAATCAGGTCGTTGTGCTGATTCATACCGGCTCGCGAGGGCTTGGTCATCAGGTTGCTACTGACCACATTCGTCTTATGATGAATGCCATGACGCGTTATGGTATTCAATTACCTGATCGTGAACTTGCCTGTGTGCCCTTTTCAAGCGCAGAAGGAACCAATTATTTTAATGCAATGGCTGCGGCTGCAAATTTTGCCTGGGCAAACCGCCAGTATATAACCTGGGAAATTCGTCAGGCATGGGAACGTGAATTTGGAGATTCTGGCGGTCAGTTATCGCTGGTATACGATGTGGCGCACAATATGGCAAAAATTGAGACGCACGAAATTGATGGTAAAAAACAGAAAGTTATTATGCACCGCAAAGGCGCGACGCGTGCCTTTGGGCCCGGCCATCCTGAACTTGCCCAAGAATATCGTCACATTGGTCAGCCGGTATTAATTCCTGGAAGTATGGGAACGGCATCATATGTTCTTGCAGGAACTGAGCAAGGTTCAAAGATATCGTTCAGTTCAACGTGTCATGGCGCGGGAAGAAGAATGTCGCGTGCGGCTGCAAAGCGATCTATTCATGGCCGTGTAGTGCGTGATGAACTTTTGACATCTGGCATCTATGTTCAAACCGGATCAATTTTCGATCTTGCTGAAGAAGCGCCGCAGGCATACAAAGACATTCACGATGTTGTTGATGTGGTGCGCCAAGCGGGAATTGCGCGCAAAGTTGCACGTTTACGCCCGTGTGTGGTGATCAAGGGATAAGTAGTTACTCTGCAGCTGGTATGAGAAGTAAACAAAAATTGAGTACTACTTTAAAGTGTTCTTCAAGATATCCGCGAAGCAGATTTTCTATCGGCTTACGATTACAGTCGTCCTGACAAAATGAAAGATTTTTGAGCGCTTGCTCTATATCTTCAATCAGAATTAATTTTTTGCATATAGGATCGGTAAGAAAATATGCTATGTATCCTACATTACCTGCAATGACAGATTGTTGTAGGAGCCATGCAATAAAAGATGACAATATAATTGGTTGTAAGGTTTTGTCGTCAATACGGCCTGTATATGCTTGCATAATGACAAAAACATTTTGAGGCGGAACATTGTTTTGAATAAGCTCTGTGGACAAATTTTTTATGCACTCTGAGTCCCACCCATACTCGTAGAGTAAATAACCAAGCATGGTAGTATTTTTTTCAAAGCGAGCAGACGCTATAATGTCATTTAATTCATGTTCGCCCGAATTTTTGATATCAAAATTTTTGCTGCGTTTTAATCCCGATGATGTTGGTTCTGATAATTGAGGAAGTGCGCCATAAAGGCTGCCGACTGCAAGCGTAAGAAAGAGTGAAAAAGAACCGAAAAGCATTTTGTTTGAGAAAGAGGTCATTATACGTCTCCTGGAAAGAAAGAAAAAACAGTTCCTCGCGTTGAATACAAGTGCTTGCGGGAAGAGTATAGAAATTTAGAGTTGGTTGTCAAAATAAAAAGGCGTAAACGCGATAAACGTTTACGCCTTTTACCGTTTGGGCATTCTACTTTATTGGTTAAAAATAAAATCGTAAAAGAATAAACATGGACAATTTACATACGAAATAATTCCAGCTTCCAATTTTGCTTGAGCGAGACGCTCGGCATATTGTTGATCAATAAGCTTTTTGCATTCATGTGTCTCGTACGCGATTTCGTGCTTGGGAAGTTTGTTGTAAATGTCGGACAAATTTTTTAAAGACACATACGTTTTGCCTTCATTGCTCGTGAGCAAATGGCGCAGGTGTATGATTTTTCCATTAATAGCTGCTTGAAGCACCATTGCATTGAAAATTTGTGAAGAAAAATTATCAACAAGTTTTTTGCCAAAAAGCCAATGACTTTTGATAAGTTTTTCTTTATAACGTGTGAAAATCTCCATGCAGTTTTTAATGGCGACGTGATTTTTGATGAATTCTGCAAAGATGCTTTGTACGATTTGTGGTTTGCAATTACGAGGCAATGCGTCTACAACTTGTTGATAATGGCCATCATGAGCATGTTCAATAAGATCATGCAATGCCGCAGTTTGAGTTGACACTGTTCGTGGTCTTATTTCAGAATCTTGTTGTTGTGGCTGTGCAGCAAATCCTAAGTGAGTGCACAAAAAAAGTGTTCCTGCCAAAGAAAAAATAGGACTTAATAATCTTTTCATAATAATCCCCCAATTTTTAAAATAATATTTCATATTTGTAAATATAAAACATTGTTTTAAAAAGGGCAAAATGGTTATAAAAAGCAGTGAAAAAAGGTATTTTAGATGAGAAAAAAGGCCAAAATGCATTGTTTTGCACTTTGGCCTTTTAGTAACAAAATAGAATATTGTGAGCGACCTATCGGTGTCTTAGTACATGCCTCCCATGCCGCCATGACCATGTCCCGCAGCAGGTGCAGCAGGTTTTTCTTCGGGGATTTCAGCAATCATGGTTTCGGTCGTCAGCAACAAGCTTGCAATTGATGCAGCATTTTGCAACGCAGAGCGAGTGACCTTGGTTGGGTCAACAACGCCGGCTTTAAACATGTCGACATATTCTTCGTTGCGTGCATCAAAGCCGATATTGGTCTCCGATCCTCTGATCTTT
>JAHFBS010000040.1:2799-7636 GCA_023249895.1 bacterium
CTACCGCGGCATCATATCCGGCATTGCTTGCAATAACGCGAGCTGGTTCTTCAAGCGAACGACGAATAATACCGATACCAATTGACTGATCGCCTTGAAGCTTGAGGTGCTCCAATGATTTTTGTGCTCTGAGGAGTGCAACGCCACCGCCAATCACAATGCCTTCTTCAACTGCGGCACGTGTTGCGTGGAGCGCATCATCAACGCGATCTTTCTTTTCTTTCATTTCAGTTTCAGTTGCGGCACCAACTTTAATGACGGCTACGCCACCAGAAAGTTTTGCTAAACGCTCCTGAAGCTTTTCTTTGTCATATTCAGATGTTGAGATATTGATTTCAGCTTTGATTTGGGCAATGCGTGCATCGATATCTTTTTTTGCGCCTTTACCATCAACGATGGTGGTGTTGTCTTTGGTGATGCGGATCTTTTTAGCTGATCCAAGATCGGTAAACGTGATGCTTTCAAGCTTGATGCCAAGTTCATCGGATACAACGGTGGCACCGGTTAAGGCTGCAATGTCTTGGAGCATTGCCTTGCGGCGATCGCCAAAGCCTGGAGCTTTAACAGCAGCAACGGTCAATGTTCCGCGCATTTTGTTAACGACCAATGTTGCAAGCGCTTCGCCTTCAACATCTTCAGCAATAATCAAGAATGGAATGCCCTGTTTTGCTACTTGTTCAAGAACAGGAAGCAAATCTTTCATGCTGCTGATTTTTTTGTCGCAAATAAGAATGCGTGGATTTTCAAGAACGACTTCCATTTTGTCGGTGTCGGTAATGAAATAAGGAGATACATAACCACGATCAAACTGCATACCTTCAACAACATCAAGCTCATCGGTAATACCACGAGCTTCTTCAACCGTGATGACACCATGTTTGCCAACTTTGTCCATTGCATCGGCAATTAAATCACCAATAGCTTTGTCGTTATTGGCAGAAATAGTAGCAACTTGTGCAATCTCAGCTTTGTCTTTGATTGATTTGGACATTTTGCCAAGTTCATCAACGACTTTGCAGACTGCCGCATCGATGCCGCGTTTAAGATCCATAGGATTGGCGCCAGCAACAACGTTTTTCATGCCTTCGCGAAAGATCGCTTCAGCAAGAACGGTTGCAGTGGTTGTGCCATCGCCAGCAACGTCAGATGTTTTTGACGCTACTTCACGCACCATTTGTGCGCCCATATTCTCGAACTTGTCTTTCAATTCGATTTCTTTAGCAACCGACACACCGTCTTTGGTGATGCTTGGTGAGCCAAAAGATTTTTCGATTGCAACATTACGTCCCCGGGGGCCGAGTGTTACTTTAACGGCGCCAGCAAGTTGGCTTACGCCTTTAAGAATTTTATTGCGGGCTTCTTCGCCAAAAATAATTTGTTTTGCCATGATCTTTATCCTCGTATGTGTTATTTTCCAACAATGCCGAGTAATTCGTCTTCTCGTAGAATTAAGTAATCTTTGTTTTCGACTCTGACTTCGGTGCCTGAGTATTTACCAAAAATAACTTTGTCACCGTTTTTAACCTTGAGAGCTCTGATAGAGCCGTCGTTCATCAGCTTGCCTTCACCGGTGGCGATGATGGCGCCCATTTGAGTTTTTTCTTGGGCGGTGTCGGGGATAATAATACCTCCGGCAGTGGTTTGTTCGTTTTCAAGACGTTGTACCAGAACGCGGTCGTACAGAGGCTTGATAGCAGCCGTCATGAGAAGATCCTCCAAAAATGGGTGTACTTTTTAACCACAATATTTAAAACATTTCTGAGTAACGTTTTGCCTTTCGCAAGGCAGAAAAAAGCATATGATAAAAAGAAAAAAAGTCAAACAATCTTTATAGTAAGACACTAAGATTTATTTATAGAAGCTTAAAGAGATTTATTGAGCCGGTTGTTTTGTATGGATAGGTCGATTTATTGCTCTTTTGCGCATTAAAGTACCGGCTGTAGATGGTGCATTTATGATGGTGTTTAATAGAGCAGATTTTGTGATTGACAAATGGGGGCTTGCACCATACATTTTTGGGGTAACTTTATATCACGTATTTTTTATCGACACAATAAGGAGAGTTCTGATGCAGATTTATGTACGTTCGATATTGGTACAGAGTTGTCTGGTATCTTTGTTCTGTGGAGCTCTTAATTGTACCGAAGTGCATACGGGTGATAATTATTTATTCGCATCATATCCTGCGCTCAAAGAACGAGTAGGATATATTCCACTGGGAACGCTGCCAACCCCAATCCAAAAGCTTGAAAAAATAGGTTCATTAGTTGGCCATCAAAATCTTTACATCAAAAAAGATAACGAAAGTGGCGCTTTATTTGGGGGAAACAAGGTTCGTAAGTTGGAATTTTTGTTTGGTGATGCGCTTGCTCATGGTGCAAAAGGTATTTTGACGGTGGGATATGCTGGCTCAAATCACACGTGTGCAACGGCTATGTATGCACATGAGATTGGGTTGCGATGCATTTGTATGCATTTGCCACAGCTGCCAACGGCCTATGCACGTAGAAATCTTTTACTTTCTATGGCATATGGCGCAGAGCTTCATCTCTATGAGACATGGGCGCAGCGAGAGCGTGCGGTTCGTGAACGCAATAAAGTATTTAAAAAAGAAACTGGTACGTGTTTGTATTTCATTGAATCTGGAGGGTCTAATGAAATTGGAGCACTTGGTTTTTTAAATGCTGCTTATGAACTTAAGCATCAAATTGCGCAAGGAGTTATGCCTGAGCCTGATTATATTTATGTTGCCATTGGAAGCGTAGGGACCGCTGCGGGTTTGATACTTGGGGTACATACTGCGGGATTAAAAAGCAAAGTCATTCCGGTCTGCATAGAGCCGGAGCTTTTTGAAGGTGAGCACGCATTGAAATTAAGTTCATTAGTACGCATTACCAGCGAAGTGCTGCATCGTGCTGATCCCAATTTTCCATTGGTTGATATAAAGCAATCTGAGATTGCTATTAATTACAATTTTATCGGTAAGGGATATGCCTATATTTCCCCACAAGTACATGAAGCCATGCACATGTTCAGAATGATTGAGGGCATTAAGCTTGATGGCACGTACACAGGCAAAGCCTGTGCTGCCATGATGGAAGATTTAGCGAGTGGAAAATTGGCCAATAAAGTTGTGCTTTTTTGGAACAGTTTTTGTGACCGCGATTATTCGGACTTTACGCGTGGACTTGATTATAAGCAGCTACCGCATGCCTATCATCAGTATTTTGAATGTGATTTGCAGCCAGAAGATGAAGGTCTATAGTCGATGAAACAAGAGCCATTGGTTGGATGCCACGTTTCAATTGCAGGTGGTGTGCATAATGCATTTGCGCGAGCTGAATCGGTTGGGTGCACCACCTTTCAAATATTTACCAAAAGCAATCGCGTTTGGTTTGAAAAAAAACTTTCTGACCAGGCTATTGAAAATTTTAAACAAGCGGCTGGCGCGTCAACGATCAAATCAGTCGTTGTGCATACCGGATATCTGATTAATCTTGGCTCTGGTAAAAAAGAAACAGCTGAACTTTCAGCCAATGCGCTCTTAGATGAAATTCGTCGTTGTGAGCACCTTGGGTTGCATGATCTTGTGTTGCATCCTGGTTCTCATGTAGGTATGGGCGAAGAAAAAAGTATTACCCAAATTGCGCAGTATCTTGATAGCGTTCTTGAACGGAGTGAAGGGCGAGTGACTATTGTTCTTGAACTTATGGCAGGACAGGGAACAAGTGTTGCTTCCTCTTTTGAACAATTACACCAGATTCGTTCGCTGTGTCATCACAAAAAACTTATTGCTTATTGCCTGGATACCTGTCATGCGTGCGCCGCTGGATATGATATTGTTTCTGCCGATGGATATCAGGCTATGATGCAGCAATGGGATAAGATACTTGGATTTGAGCATCTTAAAGTAATTCATCTTAATGATTCTAAGTGCAAAGTAGGGTCGCATGTTGATCGCCATGCGCCGCTGGGGGAAGGGTTTATACCGCTTGATATTTTTGCAGAGATTATGAATGATCGGCGTCTGAGTGATGTTCCAAAAATTCTTGAAACTCCTTCAGACGCCGCAATGAAGTTGTGGGCACGCGAAATTGCGTTGCTCAAAGAGATGGTTAAAAATTAATTCAGATACGTGATTGATGCGTGATCGAGAAGTTCTTTTTCAAAACTGGTAACAAATGTTTAACTACGTTCTTTTTGTATAGCCTGCTCGATATCTCTATAACGTTCATCAAGCGTTCTAAGCCGTTTTTCTTTTTTGTCGACCAGCTTTATAACTTGATGTGTCTTTTCATCCGTCTCAATTGGTTTTGATGTTTCGCCCGGTTGCATAGAAAGCACTTGTGCAAATTTTTCTCCAATATCTTCACGCGCAACCCAACCAAGATCTTCCCATTCTTGTGGTTGGTTATTTTCATCAACCGTTGCCAGATTGAGATGGTATTCTTCTTTGGTGTATTCAGGATGATCTTTGTAGAATGATTCAACTTCTTGGGTTGTGATCATTATTTTTTCACTGAGTTCAGCGCTTTTGGCTCGTTCAACAGCGCCAAGTCGTCCAAGTTGTGCTTTATATGATTTGATTGTGAATCCAAACTTTTTCAGTTGATCTTCAAATTCTGCATCAGAGAGATTGGCAAAATTATTTTGGAGTCTGAACGTTGTAAGCTGTCGCTCAACATCGGTGGCTGATGGAAGCATGTGCATTTTGATTGCACGTTGAAACCATAATTCTTCTTTAATCAGTTCATCAAGCGTATAATGTTCGCCTTCTTTTGCGATACGTGGTTGAGCAACATCTGATTTGAAAAGTGGATTGCCTTCGACATAGGCA
>JAHFBS010000041.1 GCA_023249895.1 bacterium
GTTTTTTAAATGCTGAAGGCTTGTTGCTGCGGTGCTATCAAAAAAGTACAACTGCAATCTTCCCGTAGTTCCAACAATGAAATTATTGATATTTCCTACGGGAGCCCAGTGAATATCATCATATTGAGCGGTGCCGCCAAGCGCGGCGTTATTAGTTGCCGTACAGCGACTATCAAGAACGCCGGTGCCTAAAGTAAAACGGTAGGCATAGACGACCGTTCCAGCAACTGCCAAATAATTACCACGGCCTTGCCATGCAACAGAGGTTATAGTTCCTGGCGGATTTTGAGTGTTTTTAAGAGTAAGTGTGCTTGGGGCTGTAAACAGATACGTACGAATTTTACCTGTTGTTAAAGCTGAGGCTACCGCAAGATTATAACTACTGGGGTGCCAACGAACCGACGTACCATTTCCGCCCAAATCAGCGCCGGCAACCAGCGTAAGCGACGTTCCATTAAAAGAATAGATATAAAGGTCGTTACCGGTACCCGAGGTCGTGACCGCGGCGAGGTATTTGTTATCATATGACCAATCGACCGAGAATAATGCGCGTGTTGGCGTTGTACGTGCAACAAGTGCAAGCGTACGAGCGCCACTGGGATTAGTACGATTTGCAAAACTATTGGTTGTTTCAGAAAGATCAACAACGTGATTAGCCCCAATGATAGTTCCTAGATCTGCAAATGTTCCGGTGTTGGTGAGAATTAAATCACTTTTAAGATAGAGTTTGCCGCCACGGAAGGATATAGGTCCTGCAACGGGAAAGATTGAGTTAAAGGAGCAGCTTACGGTGCTATCAACAAAGGCAAAACCATTTTTAGCGCAGCCAAACGTATTAATAATATTATCGGTGCTTCCCGGTATGTTAAAGGGGTTAACGATAGAAACTGTGGTATCTGATCCGTAGGCGGCAGGAGATATCGTGCGCGTGATGGGTAAGAATAATAATAAAGGAAGGAGGGATCTAAAAAAATTATGTCGGCCAAAGACGTGCGCCATGAGAAGATCTCCTTTTGATGAGGGAAGTCACACACATGGCTGAAGCTTAAAATGGTGGTTTATTGAAAAGCAACAATAAAATTACTTAGTGGTATTTTGCCGTGGAACCAGGGGCTTATTAAAATATCCGTTCGTCCCGAAGTCATACCCGCTTTCGCGGGTATCCATTTAAATCGGCACGTACTTTATACACCGGCGGCGGCAGGAACCTTAGCAGCTTCTTTTTCTTGAAACGCCCCAATTTGTTGAAGCTGCTTTTCAATTATCTCAAGTCGATTCTGAAAAGGTTTAGGCATGAGTGGAAACTGTGCTGCTTTTTTTTCGAGCATTCGTTTTTGTTCGTCAAAATATTTTTTAAGCTCAGCAGCATTTGCCGGAGATCGTACGGTTGTTATCCGCTTTTCCCATTCTTTTTGGTCTTTGCTCAATAACTCTTGAGCACGGCCATCAACGGTGTGTGAAGAAAAAGTGAGATACTGATAAAGTGGTGGAATTTTTTTCTGTTCTTGTTCGCGTCCTTCAGGAGCTTCGATAGTGTTTGCTCGCAAGATACAAGGCGCTAATGCGTTGAGATGTTTATCAAGTTCTTGTTGAGCTTTTTTAATTTTCTTTTGTTGCTCAGCTGTTCCGCTTGGTTTAGCGTGACTTGATTGCGCGGCTTTGCTGATGGTAGAAATTCGCAGCCCTGTTGTTTCGGGCGTTGATGTGCTTGGGAGTTCTTCGGGAAGATCTAATTTTACTTTTTCAATCTGTTCAAGTTGGTGCGAAATTTTTGAAATAGTTCCGGTACTTAAAAGATGGCGAGCGGCATTATCTCGAGACAAGTCTTTAATGCTTTCAAGCGTTTGCCGTACCGTTTCATGTGCCTGGGCAATTGCATTAAGCGCACGATTGTATGTCTTTTGTGTAGTATCTTCCTCAAGCGCTCGTCCGTGAGATCCTTTATCTTCTTCAGTGGTTGTCGCAGCTTTGGCTTTGCCTGCTTGTGCTTTTGATGATGGAGTTGCTCCCGTTGTTGATGTTGGCATGTCCGCGCGTGCCGACGTTGTGGGATACATGCCGGGCGCGTACGACGATGAAGATTCTCCGGTATTCAACCATGAAGGATCGTTCCACCATGGTACTGGCATGCTTCGTGGAGCAATGCTTTGGCTAGCAGAACGAGGTCCAAAATAATCGCGCCATGGCGTAAAACCGCCGGATGCTCTTTGCTCTTGGCGCGTACGCGCTTCTTTTTCTTTAGCCTTTTCTGCAGTCACAAGTTTTTTGATTGTCTCTTGATAATCCTTAGATGCAACAAAATTTGCAAGACTGGTTTCAATTGCTTTGAGCCGTTCTAACACCTTAATGATTGATCTTTCAAGAGGAGAGAATGGTACATTGTGCTGATAGTTGCCATCGGGATGGTGGTGATGTTGTGCTGCGGGGCGCTGGGCTAATTCTTTGAGCAGGCCGATGGGCTCTTCTTCTTCACCTTTGATGGTGATTTTGGCAAGAACTTCTTTTGTCGCCTGTAAACAATCAATTATTTTGGCGCGTAGGGTGGCAATGCTTTGAGCGACTTCCTGCGACGGCAATAAAAAAAGTTTGATATATGCGCGATTGCTTCCAATTTGATCGATAAGCAAAATGATATGGTTGAGCGTCTTTTGATATAACGTGTGGTAATCATTTTTAAAGTGTTCTGAGACGGGGGATACGGTTCCTAATATTTTGGTTTCAAGTTCAGCCAAATAGGTGATAAGCCCTTCATGCGTTGGCTCGATCCGTGCGGTAAGATTGTCATCAAGAATGGTATGAAATGCTGCAATCGATTCATTGGTAGGCTCGGTTATTTTTTGGCGTTCAGTTTCGATAGTTTTGATTGCGGGCTTGGTAAACAATGAAATAGGATCTCTTTTTTCTTGTTCTTCCGGCGCGTTCAGAAGAGGCGTTGTTTCTGCCGCTGGTTTTGTTATCGATTCATCGGAGGATGGGAAAAGCGCGGGCAGCTGGGGCATTTCTTGCGAAATTTTTGGTTCTTGGCTGTCGGGAACTTTTTTTGCCGATTCTGCTTCGACCTTTTCAATCTCTTTGGTGAGTTCCTTAAAAAAACTTTCAAAATCAAAAGGCTCTTCGGCTCCAGGAGCCCCCGATGGTTGCGCTTGGAGCGTGGCTTGTGTTAGGACAATGCTACTGCTGATTATGAGGGAGCTAATTATACCCCACCAAAAAAAGGAAAGAGAACTTTTCATGATTACCCCTCGCACTATTTTAATAACTATAACACTGGATAAAGCCTTACATTCTGAGCGGGATGGTGTCAACACTCTGCATGTATCGCGATGGAAAGTAAGAAGTGAACTGAATAGAGGTTTTTTATTAATTGAGTTAGCAGTTGCATTAGTGATTATGGGCATTGCCATGGTGGCAACTTTACATCTTATTAATGGTGTTTCGCACCTATACACCCAAACTGCTACAACGACGTCTTTAGTTCATGTGGCGCAGTGGGTAGGTGAGCAGGATACTGGGCGCAGAGACGATCGCAATGATGCGTGTGAGGTTATGACCTATCAGCTTCCTGCAGAAATGGTTGCGGCAGGCAATGATCCTTTTTCGTGGGTGATGCGGCATGTTGCGGTGAATAAGGTTGTGGTGCACAGCCGTCATGATATGCATGCGCATCCTCTTGAGATGATGGTGGTTAAGGATGGGTAAGAAGACAGCATTTACCCTTATCGAGCTCATGCTGTACACCGCCCTGGTGTCAATTGTTGCACTGGCGATAGGTGGATTTTGTTCAACTATATATGTATCTCTTCGGAGTATGCATTGTTCGGTTATGCGTGAGCTTGAGGCTGAACTGGTGATCGATACAATAGCCCATGATGTTATGTCGGCTTCATATGATGAGGCAGCGTGGGATGTGCATAATTTTGTGATGACCTGTCAGGTACTTGATGCTGAATATGTGCCGACGCTTGTATGCGTAGGATGGGATATGACGATACTTGCAAATGGGAATCCTGCTGTTCGCCGAAGCGAGGGCACGTATAATTTTCGTACAAGTGAATGGATTAAACATAGCGTAAGCGTTATAGGATGCTCATTTAAGAAATTGGGTGTGACCTTGGTTGTGAATAATGATCATCGCGTTACGCATGCACGTATACGGTATGGTGATCATGAGCGGAGTGTGAAAATACGTTCTCGAGAGCAACGATGAAAAATTCAGAAGGCGCTGCGTTATTGATTGTTATGGCGATGGTGGTGCTTTTACAATTAGTAGTTTTGCACGCATGGTTTATTGCAGGGATGACTGCTGATCTTGCTGAGCAACGTAAAATTCGTTATTACAATTTTTATATGACCGAGGTCATTTTTGATGCGTGTTTGCGCTGGGTTGAACATGATTTTGATGAACTGCATCGCAAAGTTGCTACATCATCAAAGATGTGTACGCTTGATGCAACGTGCTTATTACATAAGTGGTTTTCTTGTGCAAAGAACCGATCAATTACTCTTTCGATGCGTCAAAGTGGCAATAAAAAAGAGGCAACAACGCTTGTCTGCGGAGCAACGCTGTGCGAACAAGGCCTTCCTATTTGTAGCCTCCGCTGTATGCTGACCAAAATTCCTCCAACTCAACGAATCAAGGAGCCGCACTTTGTGGTATCTTATTGGACTTTCAGCACTGATGTTTAATCTCGCGTTCTTTTTTCCCGAGCAGTGTGGTTTTCTCATACTATTTTTTCTTATCCCTTTGGGTTTAGTTGTTGCAACAACTCGTCATGCTTGGCGGGTTGGTTTTAGCTGGGGGCTTTGTATTTTTGTTCTGCACTTTTCGTGGCTCTTCTTGGTCATGCTGCGAAATTCTGATGCAGCGTGGTGGCTTGCAGTTGCGGTCTACCTTTTTGTCGTTGCGGCTTTTTCAGCAACGAGTGGCTGTTGGTTATGGATTACCTCGTTAGTGACTACCGGATGGAAGCGGGCGCTTTGGTTTGTGTTTACCACTATTGGCTATTGGAGCGTTGCCGTAAATTGGATTGTTCGGCCATTGGGGCTTGAGGGATATCCTTTTATTAATCCGCTGCTTCCGCTTACCGTATATCGCCCATTTTTAAAATGTGTTGCACTGGCGGCCATGATAGTAGGGCGGCCGTGCAGCCATCCTCGTCATGACTTAAGTTCGGTTGTGTATTGTGCACCCGTCGTAAACCGTGTGGTAAATGCGCAAGCACCTTGGCGGACTAATGCACAGGCGGTGGGTAAAAGAATTTATGATGAACTTATTAACCTGCACGCAGTAAATTCTCAGAACAAATTGTATGTTACACCTGAAAGCATGTATTGCTTTCGTCTTAACTATCATCCTGAAATTGTTACGATGTGGAGCTCCGTGTTGCTCCCAGATGAGGATCTTTTAATGGGAAGCGTGATTGAGCGAGCAGGGCGTTATTATCAAGCAGTTTTTTGGTTGCGAAAAAGTCTGATAATTAATTTTTATGTTAAAAAACTTCTTACACCTTTCGTTGAAAAAATTCCTGACTATTTAAAAACATTTGAACCATTAAAACAGCCATTCCTTGGTAATGCCGTTGAATTTTGTGACGGAGAGCAGGGTTTTGGTACTGAGTTTTTTGATATAGGACCACATCTTCGGGTGATCCCGCGTATCTGTTTAGAATTTTTCTTTTGTTCGGCGCATGATTTTGATGCGGTGCGGGTGACGGATCGTGATGCATGGATTTTTGTTTTTGCCAATGACAGCTGGTTTGACCGTTATTTTAGAAAGATTCTTTTTTTAACTGCGGTTCTTAAAGCAAACTATAGTGGCTTACCGGTGTTATATAGTGGACACTTTGGGTGTCATCCTATTATTCCGCAAGGAGCGTAACTATGTGGATGCTTGTTGGACTTTCGGCAGTTTTGTTTAATTGTGCTTTCTTTTTTCCGCATCAGGTTGGTTTTTTGATTCTGTTATTTCCGATCCCGATTTTTTTCGTTGTACAGCAACGATCGTATGCATGGTTAAAAGGATTCGTGTGGGGACTGTGTATTTTCTTGCCACATTTTTGGTGGCTTTTAATGATGCTTATCAAACATTCAGAAGGGAGTCTAACGCTCAGCGTAGGCGCATATCTTTATGCCGCGATGTATTTGTCATTGACGAGCGGTCTATGGTTCTGGTTCGCAGCAATTCTGAGTTCCTACCTGGCAAAAATTGGCAGAGGGGCACAGCGTATACTGCAAATTGTATCATTTAGTATGGTTACGATTTTTTATTGGTTTTTCTTTATCGACTATGCCGTGCGTCCGATGGGATTTAAGGGATATCCTTTTATATCTCCCCTTATTCCACTTGCTTCGTATCGTTGGTTTCTTAAGAGTATTGCATTAGGAATGTACCTGTTGGGAATGCAGTCTCAAGCGCCGCGTGATGTAGCATATATTTACTGCCCTCCGGTGATGAGTTTTGATAGTAACGTGCCGTGGCGTACCGATGCACAGATAGTTGGGCAAAAAATTCGGGAAGCTCTTCGCGCTGTTCGCGATGAACGGACGTTTGCGCCCGATCAACCGATTTTATATATAAGTCCTGAAACAATGTTTGCATTTCCGCTTAACTCATATCCTGAAATGATCGGGAGGTGGACAAGTATTTTGCCCCAAGGCGCTAACTGGATTATGGCAAGTACGCTGGCGCATAGCGGTCGATATTTTGCAACAGTCTTTCGGTTGCGTGATGGGGTAACGGTTGCTTTGTATCTCAAAAAGATTCTGACACCATTTACCGAAAAGATGCCGCCCTATTGGAGTGCCTTAGACGTTTTGCGCAGCCCATTTTTAAAAAGATCAGTAGAGTATTCGGATGATTGCAAAGAGCTAGGCGTTGATTTTTTTGATATAGGAGATTCTCTCAGAATTATTCCACGTCTGTGTATGGAATTCTTTTTTTGTACGCGTGATGAATGTGAAAAGTTGTGTGATCAGCACAAAAATACATGGATTTTCTTTTTCACCAGCGAAGAGTGGTTTGATTACTATTTTAGACAAAACTTTGACTTGCTTGTTCGCCTACGATCGCAAATATTGGGACTGCCGGTGGTGTTTTGTGGCAATTTGGCATGCTATAAAATTGTGCCTGAACGAGCGTAAAACTCCTTCTTTTTGTACGCATTATGGTATTGCCATTTTTTCCTTTATACTTAAGGCCAAAATTAGAACATAAAATGTTATAAATACAAAGAGGGTGTCATGCAGGTATACATGCTTAAAGATGTCGAGCGCGTGGGAATGTCTGGACAGATTATTAACGTCTCAGACGGCTATGCAAAAAATTTTCTTATTCCACGCCATCTTGGGGTCGAAATAACTCCAGAAAATGCTCAATTCTACCGTGAGAAAAAACACCGTGAGCATGTTGTTGCTGAGGTTATTAATAGCAAAGTTGCAATGCTTGCCGAGCGCATTAAAGCCCTTCACGTTTCAGTAAAAGAACGTGTTCATGATGATGGCAAACTCTATGGTGCAATTGGTGCTGATGAAATCGTTGGCTTGTTAAGAGAAAAAGATATTGTTATTAATAAAA
>JAHFBS010000042.1:0-2054 GCA_023249895.1 bacterium
GCCACACAGCATAAGCAGCTCACGCCCGAGCACCATAAGAAAAAACCATTGGGGAATACTAAATGGCGCGGTATGCACACATGCGAGGGCGCCAAAAGACATTACTAAGAGAAATTTATCAGCGAGAGGATCAAGAAGTGTTCCTAAGTTCGTTTGTTCGTTACGCACACGCGCAAGATATCCATCAAGAAGATCTGTTCCCGCTGCAATTGCAAAGGTCAGTGATGCAGACATCCATTGCTGATACGCAATACATGCAACAACAAGCGGAGTCAGCGCTATGCGTACAACGGTCATCACATTAGAGATGGTACACCAACGCTTATCTGCGTAGATACGTGATAAAAAATTGCCTTGTTTATTCATTGTTTTTCACCCAGTTAAGCCCTGATTATACCCCATTCGAACCCTCAATCAAATCCCTCTTAACGTTTGAGGCTGCGATGAAAATATGTCATACTACACAAAAACAGCCACCAATCATTATAAAGCGAAGATTTTCTATGATTTGTAACGAACTTATTTTTGCCGTTCATGCAACCGTCATTATGGCTGCGCTTGCCGGAGCCTGTTGGTATGGCAAGGAAGCATTGATCGCACTCATTTGCCTCTGCGGCGTTCTTGCAAACTTATTTGTCATCAAACAAATAACTCTTTTCGGCTTCGATGTCGTCAGTACCGATGTTTTTGCCTTAGTAGGGCTTGTAGGGCTTACCTTCATTCAGGAATTTTTTGGCCAGGCAGCAGCACGTAAAACCATCATTATCAACTTTGCGCTGCTCTTCTTTTACCTGGTTATGACTTCTTTCCATCTCTGGTATGCCCCCAATATATTTGATGTTACCCAAGCACACTTTGCTGTACTGCTTGCACCGACATTCAGAATTATTGCCGCATCAGCCACAGCATATCTAATCTCGCAAGCATCGCTCCTTTTCCTCACGGGCATCTCTTCCTCATTCACCCAAGGCAAATATTTTACCGCACGCACGTTACTCAGTGTTGCCCTTGCACAATTAATCGACACCTTACTCTTTAGTTTTCTTGCACTTTATGGCATGGTTCACGCCATAGGCCACATAATTCTGGTTAGCTATAGTGTTAAACTTATCGTGCTCGCCTGCGCTACACCGTGTATTGCGCTTATGCGACGCTTGATCACTTCGTCAGGTAATCACTCGTGACTTCATCATTCAAATTTGAACTTCTTCATACCTCCAAACGTTCTCGTGCTCGTGTAGGCCGTATTCATACGCCTCATGGCATTATCAACACCCCGCATTTTGTTGCCGTTGGTACCAATGGGGTTATTAAGGCTCTTGAAAGTTCCATGATTGAGCAGTTAGGCGTACAACTTATTTTCTGCAATACCTACCACTTGCTCGTGCAACCAGGAAGCGAAATCGTCAAACAGGCCGGCGGTATTCACACCTTCATGCAGCGCTCCATGCCGATTATTACCGACTCAGGGGGCTTTCAAATTTTTAGCCTGAAATATGGTAGCGTTCATGATGAACTTAAGAGTCGCGGCACCAAGCGTCCTGAAAATAGCATTATAAAAATTGATGAAGATGGCGCGGTATTTAGATCATATCGAGATGGCACGCGCATTGTGCTGACGCCCGAGCGATCTATTCAAGCACAAAAAGAAATTGGCGCTGATATTATGATCAGCTTTGATGAATTACCGCCCTACCACACAACGCCTCAAAAGCTTGTACGCAGTGTTGAACGCACTCATCGCTGGGAAAAGCGCTCGCTTGATGAGCATCGCAAAAATCCAACCGATCAAGCGCTCTATGCCGTTATTCATGGCGGGCTTGATTATGAATTACGTAAAAAAAGTTGTGATTATTTAACTGCACTTCCCTTTGATGGCTTTGCCATTGGCGGCAGCTTGGGCAAAACACGCGAAGATATGTTTGAACTTCTCAAGTTTGTTATGCCACATCTTCCTACCGACAAACCAAATCACCTGCTTGGCATTGGTGATCGTCTTTCGACGGAAGAATGCATAAAACAAGGCATTGATACGTTTGATAGTTCACATCCAA
>JAHFBS010000042.1:2064-7479 GCA_023249895.1 bacterium
GGCGTATTTATGCCATTTATTCAAAGCAAAAGAACTTACTGCATTCACGCTGGCATCAATTCACAACGTGCACTTTATGGTGCAGTGGATGAATCGCGTACGTGAACAAATTTTGAATGATGAGTTGTAGGCCCGACTTTTTGTAACTCTTTTCAAAATATTCTAAGACGCCTGCACGGCACTTGAGCCCCGTAGTGTGCATGTTGTACTTATAATAACCTTCTTTACCCTTATGTTTCTTTTCACAACATGTCGAATCAATGCTTACCAATGAATCAGGACCTTCAACTGGCATTTTTGATCGCACGTCAGCGGCCGTCATAAGGCTTAATGATCTAATCAAATCGGCTGAAGGCAACCCCTTGTTATAGCCAGTTTTTTGAGCACGCTGGGTAAGAAGTTGCAAGAACTTATCATATATACGTGGATACTCGGCTTGAGATTTTGCTCGCCCAAATTTTGTCAAAAGACCTTCACCAAAATCGTGGTGTGCACCAATAAGTGTTTTAACATAAGCAATCTCCTGTTGAGAAAGATTGAGCTGTCTAAACACATCATCAAAGTCTAATTTTCCGCCGTTAGTAAACTGATAATCTTTTTTACCCAGTACATACGAAAACCCAACTTCTGGGTGAGTATCTTTATTACGAATGCCATTGAGTGCAATATCATTTCCATATCTAAACATCCAATCACCGGCTTTACCGCAATCATGCAAAATTGATGCCACAACCGTTAAATATTTAGTGCGTTCATCAAGGCCTTCACACCAATCACGACTATCCGTAGGATAGATATCACTCGAGCAACTTTGTTGCACGTAGCGAACATACCAAAGTGTATGTTGATAAAGATCTCCAGCATGAGAACCTGCATCAGTTGTGTTATATCCCTGAATATCCTTAAGGTATGGACGCAGTACCGCTACAAGACGATCATAGTCAGCTTGAGTTACAGATGGCTGAGTAAATGGATCAAAAGTTTGATTTTCAGAATCAAATGGGGTTGACGACGTTACATATTCTTGAAAATTGTGATCAGGCGCAACAACAAGCATCTCGGAAATATTGATACAATTTTTTTTGACAAATTTCTTATAAAAGGAAGTCTCTATCACAGTACTATCAGCTATATAACCAGTTGGTTTTTCTCCTCGCAAACCAACAATTCCAGTAGCAACTGGCGAAACTGTAGAATTCAGAGCCAAATACGCAGCAGATAAAATCGTCCAAAATGCTAAAAACTTGCCGTTAAAAAATTTATATTTACATATCTTGGCACGTCCCGTCTTTCTTTCTTGTTGAAATTTCGCACACGCATATTTTTCATCATCGGTAGACGCTATTTGTCCAGGTAATTGTGCATTAATCTGAGGAAATTCCTTAGCCAAAATCTTTGCGATAACCGGCTGAGTTTGAAAAAGTTTCAACACAAGTTTTTTATCCTGTTCAGAAAAGGTATCTGACGTTCTGGATGTAAAATAAGTGCGAACTTTGGTTAAATACGCATTTTGTTGCGGCGATAAGGCGGCATTAATACCAGTGTTAATCATCAACAACGTTACAAAAATAGATAAAAAACGAGATAACTTGAACATAACCCCTCCATTTATTCAAAAAATTAATTTCTATATGAAATTGTATCATTAAAGCAATTTAATTCAATAAAGCTTTTAAAAAGGCACTTTTACCCTTGCGAAGACAAAAAACCAGCAAATTTTGATGTTTTTATTCGTTTTACTCGGGAATCTCGGAAAGCCTTGAACCTTCCTCTATGAGCTTGAGAATCTGAATTCTATCGCTTACCTTTTTTTCAATTTTTTGAGAAATTTCACGAGTTGTTAACTCTTGTTCGCTCCAAATTTCACGCGCTATCTCACATTGCAGACTCTGCACAATCTGCTCATTATCTTGTTCAGGTTGCGGCACTGCAGGAAAACAAAAATTTATAGGAAATACTAAAATTATCACCGAAATTATTGTTCGTTGAAACATGTTCACTTCTTCCCTTTCAAATGCACTTTTTGAATGAGCATATTTCAAAGCCAAAGAATAGATCAAGATAATAAGATGCAACCAACAAAGAAGCCGCAGTTTCGCTGCGGCTTCTTTGTTGCTATTTTCAGAACCTTGTAACCGAAATTATTTTTTTCTTTTGCCAAATAAGGTTAAAAGATTCAAGAACAAGTTCACAAAATCAAGATACAACGTCAACGCACCTACTAAAGCGATTTTGCCCAGAGGCTGTCCTAGCTCAAAATATCGTTCGCCAAGATCTTTGAGCTTTTGTGTGTCATAGGCAATCAAGCCTGTAAAAATAATGACGCCGAGCGCTGAGCAGATAAAATCAACCATCCCATTATGGAAAAATAAGTTAATAATCCCTGCGATAACAATTCCAAACAAACCCATAATCAAAACATTGCCAATACCGGTCAAATCAGCTTTAGTGAAATAGCCATACAAGGCCATGGCAATAAACATTGTCACCGTTACTAATAAAATCGTTACGATTGACGGTAGCTGGAATGCCGCAAAAATGACTGACAATGTCACACCGGTAAGCAACGAATATGCGACGTAAAGAGCTAATGCGCTTTTAAAACTTATTTTTTCAATAAATAATATCAATGCCGTCGGCAAAAAAATATTAACAAGAAGCAAGCCCATGAACACATACTTTTGCATAATAAAATTGAACAACGGTTCATAGCTATAAACGCCATATGCCGCGCCCGCAGTCAATACCAAAGCGCCGCTCATCCATGCATATACGCTGCTCATAAAGCCGCTAAAACTATATCCTTTTGAAGATGACTGAGTAGTAGAATCATACATATTCATAAGAGGTACTCCTTCGATGAGGTTAATGTTAAGAAAAATTTTTGTGCTGGATATTTATCCGTAGCCCAATGTGCAAATTCTATTAAATCCTGCGCTTTAACTTCTTCATTTTCTGCGGGCTTACATTTATTAAGAAAAGCTACAAGATCGCTCAAACAAACAGGAGTTTCTGCCTCTTCACAAGAAACTGGTAAATAAACAGTCGTTTTAGCTGGCATAGACATTACAAGATCATGGACTTTTTCAAACCCATAATTATTAATAAAAATACGAACAAGCACACAGTCCCTACGCACAAGTGCGGTTAAAAGCGCCGCCTGAAAAAATTCATCGGTAATCTGAGCTTCTTTAGGCTTCATTGCTTCTTCATGCAGAATTCTATCTACAATAATCATCCAACCAACCATCACCGCTCGTTCTAAAGCAATACCTGCATACATTGCAGCATGTTCGGCAGATGGAGCCGCCATCGCAATAGTGCGAAGGATTTCAAACGATTTAGGTTTGTCCTCTGAAGCCGCAAACCCAAGTGCATCTATAAGATGGGAGCACAGAGCAGTTTTCGATGGAAAGTTTTTTCTGAGCTCAGAGATAAGATAAAAAACACGCGACGTGTGTTCAGACTTAATAGCACGATGTAATTCATGGGTGAGATCTGCTTCCAAATGCATATCCACTGACTGCATTGCAGAAGCTGCCCCCAAGGTAACACCAATAATTGTGGTTACAACTATAGAATAGAAGCTCCCCGTAAATTTCATACGTCATCCTTCTCATCTGTCCGCATTACTAATTTCCCAAAAATGGATCTTCTTTAAATCCAACCAATTGGCACTCAACGTGTGGCACAATGCCAAACTGTTCACGCACCAAACGCTGCATAGTACGCGCAAGTTCAATAACCTCTTGTGAGATGGCACCAGGCTGTGTTACTAACATATTTGCATGCTGATGCGACACAACAGCATTACCAACCCGTAGCGCACCTTTGATACCAATTTTATCAAGATAATAAGCAATAAACGGCATTTTTTTGCCATTGACTTCAAACGGCAATTCTTCAGGTAAAAAATTTCTAAAAAAGCTACCGCAGGTATTTGAGTTTGGATAACGTTGACGACGGTGGCGAACAATCTCATCACGTCTTCCGCGTGCATAGGCAGCCTTAAGTGCATCAACAAGCGTTACCTTGAATGTTGCATCTATCACATAATGTTGGCGCTCAAAAAGCTTTGAATGATCGTACCCAAATTCAAACCAAGCCGCATCAACTTCCTGAACATGGCCTGTTGCACGATTAATCACACGCGCATGATGTAAAAACTGACTCAACAAGAACTGGAAATAGTGAATATTAATAAAAACCGAGCCACCAACCGTACCGGGAATACCGCTAAATTCTTCAAGCCCAATCACGTGATGATCAAGGCATGCATCAATAAGCTGCTGAATATGCACACCCGCTCCAGCGGTCACAAGACCAGCTGACAGATCAAAGGAGATCGCGGTAAGCGATGGTCGAATAACAAGGCCATCAAAGCCGTCATCACTAATCAAAATATTTGCCCCAGCCCCAAGTACAAAAATATCAAGATTTCTGTTTCGTGCATAATCAAGCGCTTCAACAAATTCTTGTTCCGTCTGTGGTTCGCACCAATAACGAGCAGCACCGCCTGTCATAAACCAATTTTTGTTAGCAAGAGGAATGTTTTGTTCGATAATCATCACTTTTCCTATAATTTCACACTAAAAGTCGCCCATTAGTATGCCCCTTTGGCGTCTATGGCGCAAATTATCCACTTATGATGCAAAGAAACTTCATCCCAATCCAAATCTAGCTAATAATAATATTTACAAATACAAAATATTATTAGAATGCCTATAAATATTATTTCATTTTGTAAAATATTGAATATTTAAGGGAATCTGACGTAAAGTAAAAAGAGAAGCTTACATCCATCATTACCATTGTGGTAAGGTGAAAAGGGGACGTCTCGGGCAAAAGGAGAGGGGGGCTCTCATGGGAACACGCCGAAAAGCACTGTTAATCGTTTCATTATTCGTACTTTATCTATCTGCGATGCAAGCCGCAGAACAACCAGACGCTAACCATCTTAATTGGGTCGAGGTTTTTAAAAACAAAATTTCAACTCAAATCATGTTTGATTTTAGCGGGCCTGTGTTGGTACAGCACGAGATCGACAAGCAAAAGCACCATCTCTGTTTAACCTTTCCGGGAATGACACTCCAAACATTTAATCCTGATACCGTCATTCCAAAACTTGAGGACCTTAAAAAGTCCGGTTTAATTAAAAATATTGATATTGCAGAACGAGTAGGTAGTCAACCATCAGTAATATTTACGCTCGAATTTACTTCGCATCGTGAGTGCGAAGAAGTAGCAACACGCACACTTGAGCGTAAAAAGAATCAATTCCTGGTTAAATGGAACACACTCGATAACCCTTATCGGCTTATCGTTGATATTTTCATTAAAGAAGATCTTGAAAAAATCATCCGTAAAGATGCCGTACTTCTTCAGGCGGCAAATGACGTTCAGCAATACGATGTT
>JAHFBS010000043.1 GCA_023249895.1 bacterium
GAGCATGACCGCATATTTAAAACAGCTTGGATGGAACTTAGTGTTTTTGATGTTTCTGAGTGTAAGATGCCTGATGAAATACAACAGCGACGCGCGCAGCAAGATGCTTTAATAAAGTATATTTTCGATGCCTGTCTTGATGCTTTGTGGATAACGTTTAATCCGCATATGGTATACAGCCCTATCGGACGTTTAAAAAATAAAGAAGATTCATGGCTTGCTGCAATCGGAAGTTTTACCCAAAAACTGAATGACTATGCGACCACAAATAAATGTGTGCCGCCTAAAATATTTGTTGGTTTTGAGATAACCAATAATCTTTATGAACCCAATATGCCTAAAAATTATCCGATCGATGTGTATGAAAATTACTACGCTGATTTGCCACTGCCAACAAGCAAGCCTTTTTGGACCCAAGAGATTGTAACGCCTTTAGAGAAATTTGTTGAAGCGTGGAAGCGACCAGAGATTGGGCATGGTATCAATCTTGCAGGCGTTGTATTTGATCTTGAAATGTATTGTCGTAAGACGAGCAATCTATTCTTAAACACGATGACGATTGATGCTGAGACATTTAATACTTTTGCACAACAAAAAAAAGGCGTAGTAAAAATAGATGCTGGTGTGCGTGATCGCGTTCTTGCGCTTATGGAACAGGGCGTGGCGCAACGATATTGGGGATTTCTTGAAAATCGTGCACGTTTGATAGGTAGTTACTTACGATCCAAATGTTCTGCATGCATTCCCCATTGCCAATTTATGTGTTATGTCCCCAATCTTCAGATTTCATGGTTTTACAAGGGGTTGTATCAAGGGTTATCACAGACGCAATCTCCGCTGCATTTGCTTACCTTCAATAATGAATTTTTTGCACATGCACCATGGTTTAAAAAACATAAAATTAATGCGCACCACTCAACGGTGCTTATGTTGGCAAAAATAGCTTCTGAAGATGATTTTTCACGGGTGAGTATGTTAGGCGCCCATCATCATGGAATATGGTTTAATCGTTTCTCGCGTTTTGTCGAACCAAAATCTTCTGGATGGGTATCAATTGAACAGCCTGGCATTGCTGAATCTTCGTATCCAGCATTCATGAAGTATCTTCATGCTCATTAATTCTTTACGCAAAGTTCCTCTCTCTCTAAACTGTTAGCAAAAATTAGTTTTTGATCATGAGGATACCTATGCATTATCAGGTTGTTATTATTGGTTCAGGTCCTGCTGGGTTAACGGCGGGAATTTATATGGGGCGTGCAAAACTAAGTGCGCTTATTGTCGAAGGCCCTCTTCCCGGCGGACAGCTTATGACGACGTCTGCGGTAGAAAACTGGCCCGGAGAAGTTTCGATACAAGGTCCTGATTTGATGATTAAAATGCGTCAACAGGCAGAAAAATGTGGCGCCTCTTTGCTGTCGCAATCGGTTACTCATATTGATGCTTCACAGCGTCCATTTGTTATTACGCTTGATGATGGTAAAAATGTTACTGCTGATGCACTTATTGTTGCAACCGGTGCAACGGCCAGAAGATTGGGTTGCAAAGGGGAATCTGAATATTGGAGTAAAGGGGTCTCGACGTGCGCAACCTGTGATGCACCTTTTTATGCCGGCAAAGATGTTATTATTGTTGGCGGTGGCAATACTGCGGTAACAGAGGCTGAACATTTGTCACATGTTGCGAATAAAATCTATTTAGTGCACATGTTTGATCAGCCAACAGCAACCGATCCTATTAAAGATAAAGTTTTACAAAATCCCAAGATTCAACGCATTGCCAATTCTACCGTTGTTGAAGTCGGTGGCGATGGTCATCATGCAACACACGCCATCGTTGAAGATCAAAAAACACATCAACGTACGACCATAGAGGTCTATGGCGTTTTCTTAGCAATTGGTACCACGCCAAATACTGATATTTTCCGTGGCCAACTTGATATTGATAAATATGGTTATTTAGTTGTGCGCAATCACACTACAACAAGTGTTGAAGGTATTTTTGCGGCTGGCGATGTTGCGGACTACCGTTATCGTCAGGCAATTACTTCATCTGGCGTTGGTTGTATGGCTGCCCTTGAAGCCCAGGCGTATATAGCAGGTAGAAAATGAGCTTTACGGTAAAAGAGCCGTAACTTTTTTCACCGCCATATCAAAAGGTTCTGCAAGCGTAATTCCGGCGGCGTGCTTATGTCCGCCGCCGCCAAATTGTGCCGCGAGCGCATTAACATCCGTAATCTTTGAGCGGAACGATACTTTAACGGTGCCTTTATCGGTTTGATAGAAAGTGGCCGTTACATCAATGCCACATATTTGGCCGATAAAGTTATTAAGTCCGACCAGCGATGAAAGTTGTGCATTGGCCGTTTTCATATCATTTTGTGTGATACAAACCCAGGCCGATTTTTTGCTGGGTGAAAGTTTGACGGTTGCAAGAATTTTGCTCCACAATTCAATAATGTGAGGATTTTTAGAAGAAGTTAGTTCTTCTTTGAGTTCAAAAAGATTGGCGCCGCGTTGCATGAGGTTGAGTGCAATTTCAAGCGTGCGCTCTGTTGTTGAAGATGTCTGAAAAATCTGACTGTCATAAAGAATGCCGCATAATAAATTTTCAGCGACATAACGGTCAATAAGTGTTGCATTCCACGCATGTATGATAGTAAAAAGGTCCTCGCAGGCGCTTGCAGCTTCTGGATTTACAAAATTAAACAGTCCTTTGATGCTATTGCTGCGATGATGATCAATATTGATCATCGGAATTTTTACAAATTCTTGTGGATAATATGCGCGTTCAATACGTGCCGTATCAACAATAATAATAAGATCTGGAGTTTGGCGATGTTGAGCGATGAGTACGGTTGATGGTTGGCGTTGAAGAGGGAATTCTGGTTGATTGGGATAAATAGTTTCAACCTTTTTGCCGGCGCGCTCCAAGATATATGCAAGCGCCGTGCATGCGGACATCCCATCGGCATCAGGATCATTGTGGCTTAGCAGGGTGACATGCGATGCGTGCTGAATAAGAGCCCACGATTCTTTGATTTCTTTCATTGCATAAAGGGGAGAAATGTTCGTACTCATATGGTTCCTTAGGTATACTTACCTGGTTATGTTTGCATTACTATAGCAAAATTGGTGTTCAAAGGCGGATTATGAAATCAACTTATCTCCCGCGTAAAAAACTTATCATTCTTGAGGGGAATATGGGCGCCGGCAAGTCAACGATGCTGCGGCTGCTTAAAAATATTCCTCAGGTGAGTATTATTCCTGAGCCTACCGATAAATGGCAGCAGGTAGGGACATCGGGAAATTTACTTGATTTGTTCTACAAGGATACACACCGTTGGGCGTACACTTTTCAATCGTATGCTTTTTTGACACGCGTGCACGCAATTCTCCAGCAGCAACTTGAACAGAGTGATAAAGCTGTGCATATCCTTGAACGGTCTATTTATTGTGACCGCTTCTGTTTTGCCAGAAACTGTTATGATCTTGGTACGATGAGTGCAATTGAATGGAACGTGTATAGAGAATGGTTCTTGTGGATTTCAGAAAACTCTGTTCCTCGTCCCCAAGGATTTATCTACCTTCGCACCAGTCCTGAGGTTGCCTATCAGCGTATTACCAGGCGACATCGCTCAGAAGAAGCAGCCGTGCCGCTCTCATATGTTCAACGCCTTCATGAACGACATGAAGATTGGCTTATCCATGCGGCAGAGCCATTAGAATCAATTAAGGATGTGCCGGTTTTGGTGCTTGATTGTGACCAAGATTTTGAGCATGATGCGGCACAAGCAGCACGACATCTTGCAGCAATTACCTCATTTATCGACAATTTGGACAAAAAACTGGATATCCCCGTTGGCATCGGAACACAAACAGGTCCGATAAATAGGGATTTGGCCAGCTAATTTAACAAGGGTATTCCTTTCCGGAATAAAAAACTTATACTGAAAACAATGAATATGCCCGATTGAAACATAAGGCGCTGTTAAATTCAGGGAGATTTCATGGCAGACGTTGAGTTAGCAAAAGTTGCCGCATACATTGCCGCTGGTGCCTGCATGGGTATTGGGACTATCGGTCCGGCATTGGGATTGGGATTCATAGGCGGTAAGGCTTGTGAAAGTATCGGAAAAAAACCGGAATGTGCGGGCGCAATTTTTAGAACCATGATGTTGGCTCTTGCGCTTGTTGAAGCAACTGCTATTTACGCACTTCTTATCTCATTACTTTTACTTAACCGGTGAGCGATGGCCGTCAATGTGACGTTCATCATCCAAGTCGCAAATTTTTGGGTGAGTTATTATATGATGCACAAGCTCATTTTCTCACCCATTATGCATGTTTTGCAACGTAAAGAATCCGCCAAAAAGCTTCTTCTAGAAAGCCTTAAAGACCGAGAACATTCATTACATATTCTTCAGGATGAAAAACAGAAGAACTCAAGCGATTTCAAGACATATCTTACCACGCGTTATGTTATAGCTCCGCTTAGTCTTGAAGATATTCCTTCTATAACCGTGCAAGCTCAGGACCATCAGGCTCTTGAGGCAATGACGGCCAAGATGTGTAACATTATTGTTACTAAGGCTTCAAATGCATACTGACGTTGGAGTTCTAGAAATTCTTTTTCGCCTTTCGATTTTTTCATTATTAGCCTATAACCTTTATAGCCTCATCAAAAAATATCTTTTACCGATGCTTGCCGATTCAGTCGCTCATGAAAGAAAAGAGCAAGCTGAGCTTTTAAGCAAAGACAAGCTTCTTATTGCTACCCAGAATCGCGTCAAGGGGCAGATTTACAATCAAAAACAGATGTTTACCTTGCTTGAACGCAATGTTCAGGTATGGCATGATGTTCAGCTTGAAGAGCAAACGCGCTATGAGCAAGAGTACGAAACGATTGTTGAGCATATTGCTGCAAAACGTAAGATACAAAATCACAATATTGCACGAGCTCATACGCTCCAAGAAACTTTTCCACCTGCGCTTGCTATGGCCACGCAAGAGCTCGAAAATCGTTATGCTCATGAAGCAGGCAAAGAGCTTTTAGCTAAAATTGTTGGTCGGATCGAGATTAAAGGTTCTTAAGTATGGTTATTGTCGATGAAATGATGGCTCGTAAGTATGCTGTCGCCTTCTGCAATGTATATGGTGACCAGCTTACCGAAGATTTTATACATCATCTGCGAGCTTTCGCATCAGTTATTGCATTGCGACGTGGCATATTGGTGTATTTGATGCTTAAGACGCTTTCGCATGATCAAAAAGAAGCGATGATCCATCGACTGATGCAACACTATTCGCTCAGCCTTCCCTTTCGGAATCTTGTAGTGATGTTGTATCGTCATCGTCGATTGGCTCTTTTGAGTCTTATCATTCGTAAGATTACTAAAATTTATTGGAAGCGACGTTCTGTTGAGCTTGTTTCGGTTGCAACGTCACATTCCTTACAGGATGAGCAAAAACAACGTGTTGTTGAATTTATTCAACAATGTGCACATGCCAAGGCAATTAAAGCAGATTTTTCTGTATTGCCTGATCTGATAAGTGGAATAAGAATTAAAGGTGATGCGTGGATATGGGAACGATCAATCCGTGCCGTACTACGCGATGTTAAGCGTGATATGCTTCAACGGGTGGGACTATGATGCAAAGAGAAATTGATGTTATTTCGTTATTAGAAGATTCGTTACGAGAAACCCCCGAACACCTTGAGGGTATCGGTACGGTTATTAAGATCGGCGACAATATCTGCAAAGTCTACGGGCTTAACGATGCTGTTTTTGGCGAGTTCATTGAATTTGAAAATGGTGCTAAAGGCATGGTTTTTGATCTTGATGAAGACTTTGTTTCTGTTGTTTTGCTTGAAAGTGGCGCGACCGTTGTTGAACAGGAAGTTGCTCGACGCACCGGTTCTGTTTTTAGCGTTCCTGTTGGTGATCAGCTGATCGGTCGTGTGTTAAGCGCTACGGGTAGACCGATTGATGCGTTGGGTGATCTTAAAACTACGCAAAAGATGCCTCTGGAGCGTGTTGCTCCTGGAATCATTTATCGCGCACCAATTAATCGTTCGCTTGAAACGGGCATTGCTGTAATTGACAGTCTTATTCCCATTGGTCGCGGCCAGCGCGAGTTGCTTATTGGTAATCGAAGCACCGGTAAAACAGCGATCGCGATTGATACGATTCTTCATCAAAAAGATCAAAACGTTATTTGTATTTACGTCTCAATCGGACACAAGCAATCACATACTGCGCGTATTATTTATGAGCTTGAAAAAGCTGGCGCTCTTGAATATTCGATTATTATTGATGCCGATGCAAAAGAACCGGCGTTGAACCAATACTTGGCTCCCTATACTGGTTGCACGGTTGGTGAATATTTCATGCAACAGGGCCGTGATGCGTTGGTCATATATGATGATCTGAGCAACCATGCAATTGCCTATCGAGAACTTTCATTGCTCCTTCGTCGTCCACCAGGACGTGAAGCATATCCTGGAGATATTTTTTATATTCATTCACGCTTGCTTGAACGAGCTGGGCGCCTTAATAAGGAACTGGGCGGTGGATCATTGACCGCTTTGCCGGTAATTCAGACACAGGGTGATGATATTTCTGCATACATTCCTACAAATTTGATTTCTATTACCGATGGACAAATCTTTTTGGATACTAATTTATTCAATAAAGGTATTCGTCCTGCCGTTAACATTGGCCTTTCGGTATCTCGTGTCGGCGCAGCTGCGCAAACACGTGCGATGAAAAAAGTTTCGGGAAGCCTCAAACTTGAACTTGCTCAATACAATGAACTGTTAGCATTTGAGCAGTTTGGTTCAGAGCTTGATAAAGCAAGTCAACGTGCGCTTGATCGTGGTCGTCGTGCTATTGAAATTTTGCGACAACCAGAACATGAAACGTATTCATTTGTCGATCAAACAATATTTCTCTTTCTGCTCAAAGAAAATTATTTGGATAAACTACCGCTGCATGCCGTAAGACCATTCGTAACACAATGCGCGTCCTATGTTAAAGCATCTCATAGCGATGTGTATAAAAATATCTTTGATTCGCAAGATATCACCGACGCGATTCTTGTTGATTTGCGCATGGCGGTTGAAGAATTTATGATGATTTTTTCGGTGCCTGCTAAGTAACATTATGTTTTTACGATTATTATTGCCATTTCTTCTGCTGCTGACATCATGCGGGAGAAAACAACGAACTATCTTTCAATTTCCTGAAAAAGAGCCAATCAAAATTAGCAAGTTGTCGCTTCCTGCGGTTCGCGGATTGCAGGTGACAACAACCGACAAAGGTAAGCATTTAACGTGGTATCCGCTAGATATTTCAAGCGTGCATAATACGAAGTATGATCTTACTTTTCTTGGC
>JAHFBS010000044.1 GCA_023249895.1 bacterium
AAGGCTGTGGATTAAGAAACTACAGCAAAAAGGTTTCGCGCAAGAGAGATTTTGGGAAACTTGCATTGAATAAATTCTGTGCAAAGTGCCGCAAGCACTCATCCCATAAAGAGACGAAATAATGAAGCGGAAGGCCAGTAGCTCTAATTGGTAGAGCAGCGGACTCCAAATCCGCGGGTTGGGGGTTCGAATCCCTCCTGGCCTGCCAAAACAAAAATGCCAAATGTGGGGACGCAACAATGAATAAAGCTATTTCCTTCCTCAACGAGGTTAAGGCTGAGCTAAAAAAAGTAACGTGGCCGACGAAAGATGAACTTGTCGGATCGATTATTATTGTCTGCATTTTGGTGGTGGTATTCGCGCTAATACTTGGTGGAATGGATGCAATTTTTACAGCCTTCATCAAGCATTTAACAAGCTTTTAACTAGGGTTCTTAAAATTTTTACGTGGTTGGTTAAACAATGAAACGTTGGTATGTCGTCCAGGTTTATACCGGTTTTGAAGATATCGTTAAAAAAGATCTTGAAAAACGGATAATTGAAGAAAGCATGCAAGACATTTTTGGTCAGGTTTTGTTGCCTGCGGGCGAGGTCGTTTCATTTTTCTCCGACGACAAAACTAAAAAAGAAAAAATTTTCCCAGGTTATCTCCTCGTACAGATGGAGATGACAGGCGATGCGTATCGACTTGTTTCCTCGACGGCACGCGTGACACGCTTCTTGGGCGGGGAGGTCCCAGTCCCGTTGTCCGATAAAGAGGTAGATCGCATCTTCGCCCAGATGTCAGGTAAACTTGCAGTTCCCCATGAAAAAGCTCCCTTTGTTGTTGGGAACGAAGTTCACATTTCACATGGGCCTTTTGCGGGATTTGTCGGTATTATTGATAAGATCGACGAAGAACGTGAAAAGCTTACGGTTATGGTCAGCATTTTTGGAAGAATGACTCCCGTAGAACTGGGATTTGATCAGGTCAAGAAATAATACTTTAGGTAAATAACATGGCTAAAAATATCAAAGCTAAAGTAAAGCTACAGCTTCATGGTGGAGCTGCAACTCCTGCACCACCAGTCGGCTCGATGCTTGGTCAGCATCAAGTCAATCTAATGGATTTTTGCAAGAAATTCAACGCCGCAACGGCCACCCGCAAAGGTGAAACGGTTCCTGTTCTCATTACCATCTACACCGACAAGAGTTTTGACTTTGTTCTCAAAACTCCACCCGTTTCTGAATTGCTGCGCAAAAAAGCAAACATTCAATCCGGCGCCAAAAATCCTGGTAAAGAATCTGCTGGAAACATCAAGTGGAAAGACATTGAAGAAATTGCCAAGATTAAAATGCCAGACTTGAATGCGGTGGACTTGGAAGCAGCAAAGAAAATAGTTGCTGGAAGTGCACGAAGCATGGGACTTTCAGTTGTCGATTGATATTTCAAAGACAGTAATACATGGACGTGCAATGAGCAAACAAGGAAAAAAACATATACAAGCCAAAGAGAAACTCGAGGGGGCAAAAGTTACCTCTTGGAATTCAGCTTTGGATTTTGTCGTTAAAAATGCCCATACAAAATTTGATGAATCTGTTGATGCAGACATCATTTTGGGTATTGACGCTTCTAAGGGTGAGCAAACAGTTCGTGGTTCAGTAATGCTTCCTCATGGTACTGGCAAAAAAATGCGTGTTTTGGTATTTGCAAAAGGTGAATACGAAGAACAAGCAAAAAAAGCTGGCGCTGATTATATAGGTGCTGAAGATTTGATAGCAAAAATCGAAGGCGGCTGGTGCGAATTTGAAGCAGCCGTTGCAACCCCAGATCTTATGGGGCTTGTCGGTCGTGTTGCTAAATTACTCGGCCCTCGCGGATTACTCCCTAATAAAAAGGTCGGCACAGTTACCTTTGATATTGCAGGTATCGTTGCAGATCTTAAAAAGGGACGCGTTTCATTCAGAAACGATAAAGGCGGCGTGGTTCATGCCCCTTTTGGTAAAGTTTCTTTTGGAGCTGCCAAGCTCACCGAAAATCTCGCAGCATTGATTCAGGCATTGAGAGCCACAAGACCCCCAACAGCTAAAGGTAAATTCATCAAGAAAATCGTTATTTCATCAACGATGGGTGTTGGTATTTCAATCAATCCTGATGAAGCAGCACAAGATTAAACGAACAAGGGAAAATCCATGAATCGCCAACAAAAAGAACAGATTGTCGTTGATCTTCGTCAGATGATGACCGAAGCCCAAGCAACTTTCTTGGTAAACTACAAAGGGCTTACGGTTGCTTCGCTGCAACAACTCAGACGCACTTTGCATACGGGCGGCAATAAACTTCGTGTTGCAAAAGCAACTCTTATGCAAAAAGCAGCTCAAGATATCGCCGGTGCTCCAAGCTTTTCTGAATCCTTCAAGGACCAGGTTGGTTTGGTTTTTGCGAAAAGCGATGTTTCTGGGGCAGCAAAACAGCTGATGGCTTTTGCCAAAGACAATCAACTACTCCAAGTAATTGCTGGTTTTTATGAAACCCGCGTACTTGGCCCTGAAGAGCTCAAATTTCTTGCCTCATTACCTTCTCGTGATGTCTTGATCGCCCAGATGCTTGGGACGTTACAAGCTCCGATGACCTCAACAGTACGCATTTTGTACATGCTTATTGCTCGTTTGGTCATTGTTTTGAAGGAAATTGAGAAGAAACAAGCCGGAAATCAGTAGGCAGGCATGCAAATTTGTGGTAGATTAAGCAATATTTGCTGTTTTTCTCGGGGGTTTCTGAGTTTTAAAACGCAAAAAGTACATAAAAATAGTGAAAATAAGAACTATAATTAAACGCTGTTGGTTATAAGGAGTCACTTCATGTCATCAACAAAAGTTGTCGACGAAATAAAAAAAATGACGGTTATGGAGCTTGCTGAGCTCATCAAGACACTCGAAACAACCTTTGGTGTCTCAGCCGCAGCCCCTGTTGCTGCAGCCCCTGTTGCAACAGCCGCCGCAGCTCCTGCTGCCGCAGCCGCCGAAGAAAAGAACGAATATAAAGTTACACTCAAAGAAGCTGGCGCAAGTAAAATTAACGTCATCAAAGCTCTTCGTGCAGTAACTTCGCTCGCTTTGGGCGCAGCAAAAGAAGCAGTTGAAAATACTCCTTTTGTTATAGCTGAAGCAGCTCCAAAAGAAGAAGCTCAAAAAATCAAAAAAGAACTTGAAGCAGCAGGCGCCAAGGTTGAACTTGCCTAAAGGCGATTTGCAAACGCAAAGTTTGTTTAATGGATACCGTTTATAAATATAAGCGGTATCCATTTAGTTTCTTCAGAATGGGGCGCATTGCGTTGTACCGGTAAGTGGTGTGTTTACGCGACGGGAGCAGTTGAATGTCTGTGTTTGATAGAGGTAAGGGTCTTATACGAAAATCTTTTGGCAAAATCAAGGAGGTTGTTTCTCTACCAAACCTCATTGAGGTACAATCGAAGTCGTTCAACGATTTCGTACAGCTCGATTGTATTCCATCAGAAAGGGAACACATAGGGCTCGAAAAAGTATTTCGTGACACGTTCCCCATTGAACACAATGAACGTATTTCCCTTGAATATGTTAGTTATGAATTGGGTGATTGGGCATGTATTTGCGGTCAGTTGACCGGCATTCAAAATCGTTATAAATGGACATGTTCATCGTGTAAAAAAAGTGGCTGTGGACGCTTAGCTAAGGGCAAAAACTGTCCTCATTGCAAAGAACCAAACGCAGCGTATATCCATTGTAAACGATGCTTTTCACGCGTATCTATCAAAGTGCCTGCCACTGTTGATGAATGCCGTTATAGCGGAAGAACATTTTCGCTACCACTCAAAGTAAAAATGCAACTCATTAGTTGGGATATCGATCCTAAGACTGAACAAAAAGTCGTTCGCGATATCAAAGAACAAGACGTATTCTTTTGCGACCTTCCTGTCATGGTCGATTTATACGAAGATGACAACGGAACATTCCACTTGGGCAGTCAGGGTACCTTCCTTATCAATGGCGTCGACCGTGTTGTCGTCAGCCAAATTCACCGTGCCCCTGGCGTTATGTTCACTTTAAGCAAAAAAACTAAAGATTTCCGCGGTCAACCATATCATATTGCACGATTGATTCCTGGTCGTGGTTCATGGCTTGATTTTGAATTTGACCACAATGACGTCATTTATGTTCGTATCGACAAAAAGAAAAAGATGCTTGCAACCACATTTCTGCAAGCAATTGGCGTCGAAAAGAACTCTATTCTTTCATTGTTCTACAATTTTGATGTTATCGATATTCGTGACGGCAAATTTAGCCGTAAAATAACTCCTGATCTTATTGGACAGCGACTTGAAGCTGGCTCTCTTCCTAAAGAAATTGAGGATAAATTTAACATTGGACAGCGTTTAACTAAGGCCCATCTTGATAAATTGGCCAAAGAAGGTGTTAAAACCCTCACTGTTCGTAAAGCAAGCTTACAAGGTCGCATAGCAGCTCAGGACATTATTCTTCCCAAAACCGGTGAGATTGTTGCTACCTTGGGTAGTGAACTTACTGAAGAAATTATTGAACAACTCGAAGCGTGCAACGGCCTTTCTTTTAAATTGATTCAGTCGTCTGGGTACGCAGTACAACCAACAATGGCTCTCACTTTCGCACAAGATGACGCTTCAACAAAAGAAGAAGCTCTTAAAGAAATGTACATTAAGCTTAAACCGGGCGATATTCCCGCTATCAAGGTAATGGAAGAATACATTTCGAATCTGTTCTTCAATTCACGTTTTTACGATTTAACTATTGTTGGTCGTATTCGCACTAATCGCAAACTTGGCTTATCAATTAGCGAAAAGAACACCAGCTTAACCAAAGAAGATATCATCGCAACGCTCAAGTACCTGATCGGACTTAAAGAACGCAGCGAAGGCGAACTTGACGATATTGATCATTTGGGAAACCGCTGCGTAAGACTTGTTGGCGAACTTCTTCAAAACCAGCTTTACATTGGTTTTGCACGTATTGAGCGCATCGTCAAAGAACGCTTTAGACTTCAAGAAAACTATGCCTCGTTAATGCCTTATGATTTCTTGAACGTTCGTCCACTCGCAGCAGTATTGCGTGAGTTCTTTGGAACCGGACAACTTTCTCAGTTCATGGATCAAACTAACCCACTTGCAGAGATGGCTCATAAACGTCGTCTTTCTGCTCTTGGACCTGGTGGTATTACACGTGAACGCGCAACATTTGAAGTTCGTGACGTTCATACTTCCCACTATGGAAGAATTTGTCCTATCGAAACGCCTGAAGGACAAAATATCGGTTTGATTTCATCTCTTTCAACCTACGCTCGCGTTAATGAGCTTGGTTTTATTGAAACTCCTTATCATCCAGTAGAAAAAAATGTCGTTAAAGACGAAATCAAATATCTTGATGCCTTTGAAGAATTGGGCAAAAAGATAGCACAGGCAACAACGCCTGTTGATAATGCGCATCATCTTGAAGGACAAAAAGTCCTGGTTCGTGAAGATGGCAACATTCTTACGACCAGTGTCGATGATGTTAATTATCTTGATGCATCTCCAAAACAGATTTTCTCAGTTCCTGCCGCATTGATTCCATTCCTTGAGCACGATGACGCAAACCGAGCTCTTATGGGATCTAACATGCAACGACAAGCAGTTCCCCTGATTAAATGTCAGGCTCCGCTTGTTGGCACTGGACTTGAGCGCGAACTTGGATCGCTCGAAGGCGCCGTTGTCAGTGCTCGCACTGCAGGAACCGTCGTTTATGTTTCAGCTGAAAAGATCATTGTTCGAATTTCTGATGAAAATATCAGTGAAACCGAATGGCTCTCACGTCCTGTTGACATTTATTACCTCAAGAAATTTGCACGCTCAAGTCACAACACCTGGATTCATTTCAATCCAATTGTTGTGGTTGGCGATGTTATTAAAAAAGGCGATCTTCTTGCCTGTGGCGCTGCAACCAACAATGGTGAGTTAGCGCTCGGAAGCAACGTTCTTGTTGCCTTCATGCCATGGCAGGGTTACAACTACGAAGACGCAATCGTTGTCAGCAAGCGACTTGTCGCTGATGATATTTTCTCATCAGTACACGTCGAAGAATTCATTGTTGAAGCACGCGAAACTAAACTCGGTGCAGAAGAAATCACGCGCGATATTCCAAATATCCCTGAAAAAGACCTTGTCGCTCTTGATGAAGACGGTATTGTAAAAATCGGTACCAGAGTCAAACCAGGTGATATTTTGGTAGGTAAAGTAACGCTTAAAGGTGACGTACAAGTGTCTCCTGAAGAGAAGTTGCTGCGCGCCATTTTTGGTGAAAAATCACGTGAAGTACGCGATACCTCGTTGCGCGTTCCACCTGGAGTCGAAGCAACAGTCGTTGACGTCAAAGTATTCTCACGTAGCGGTATCAGAAAAGATAAACGCTATCGCGATATTGTTCAGCGCGAAACACAAAAGATCGAAGAAAACTTCGCTTATCATCTTTCAATTCTCCAAAAGGGAATCAAAGAACGCGTTATCGATTTAGTTAAAGACACCAAGTCGGCTAAAAACCTTCCTACCGAAGATCTTGAGAAAATGCTCAGCATCACAACAGGTGTTAAAGATATCGATAACAAGATCAAGGGTTATAAAGAAGTCCTGACTAACCAAATCCACGTTTTGACCGCACTTAAAGAAGATCGTATTGCACAATTGCGTAAAGGTGACGAACTTCCATCTGGCGTTATCAAAATGATCAAGGTCTATGTCGCAACCAAGCGTCGTCTTTCGGTTGGTGACAAAATGGCCGGACGCCATGGTAACAAAGGTGTTGTCTCACGCGTTGTTAACGTTGAAGACATGCCATACATGGAAAATGGACAACACATTGATATCGTCCTTAATCCACTCGGTGTACCAGGACGTATGAACGTTGGTCAGATTCTTGAAACACTTTTGGGAATGGCAAGTAAAGAAATTAGTCATCAACTTGCTGAAAAGATTCAAGATCTTTCATATCAAGAAATCAAAAATCAACTCAGTAAATATTATGGCAATCAGTTGGTAAGTGAGATGGAAAAGACCTATGGCAAAACCGCAGTGTCTGAACTTGCCAAGAAAACCATTGATTGGGGACTTGCCTTCAATACCCCAGTATTTGACGGCGCTGATTATCATAACGAAATACAGCCTTTACTTAAGGATTTGAATCTCCCAGCCACCGGTACGTACAAACTTTATGATGGCCGAACAGGGCTTTCATTTGATCAGCCGGTCACGGTTGGTTACATCTACATGATGAAATTGAACCACTTGGCAGATGACAAACTCCATGCACGTTCCGTTGGTCCATACTCATT
>JAHFBS010000045.1:0-5065 GCA_023249895.1 bacterium
GACCAGGCCATGTCTTTGGTTTGATCAAGATCAGTTTGGGCAAGCGTTTGTTTGACATCATTCCAGGCACAAAGGGTTATCTTGTCATCGGTAATTTCACCGACAAAGGGTGCTGCAAAAAATAAACGAGGTTTGAGCGCTGGTGCTGATGCACCTTTAGGTTCAAATTTGAGATCAAGGTCAACTTGATAGGTGTCTTTGTGGAAGCTGTACGTCTTGATAATGTTCCAGTATTCATTTTCCGTCTTGAAGGTAACAATCGTTGAGTTGTTATCTTTGCGTGTATCGACCAGGGTGTAGATATACGGTGTTTTGGCATCAAGGGCGAGTAAGAAGCAACCCTTTTTGCGTTGCGCAAGATCGAAAGCACCTTTATTAAAGATGGTTCTGAGTGGCGCCCCACTTTTTCCATGATACTTTTTAAAATCAAGACTTGTCAGGGTTGCGCCATAAGTTGAAAGCGTAGCGGTGCAATAATCGGTATCTACGGTGACTACCTGTTCAGGCGTTGTAAGTTTTTGTTCAGAAAAATCGATAGTAAGATTGAGCGGCTTAAAAAGATCTTGCGTGGTTGCTACTTTAAATGCTTGTCCTTGGGAGGCTTGAGGTGCTTGTTGCCCTACCGTAACGGGATCGCCTGATGCTGCAGTAGGAGCTTTCTTTGTAATGTAATAATTAAATACCCAGAAGGTTGCCAGAGAGAGGGCGAGCGTTATCAATATTCTTTTATTCATATATATATGCCTTTTTTTAGGGACGATAATGTCGAAAGCAGAGGGGTAATTGTAACAGAGATCGCACTATCTTTCTAGCATATCCAATGCGTCATTTTGTGCATCCGGGTGCTGGTTTACAAAAAAAACTAGAATGGTAGCCTGATAGAGATATCATAAATAAGCATTTTTCCTAATATTATGGGCAAAATCATGGCAATAACTGTTTTCAAATTTTTAAAGACGTATGCCGCGCAAGGTGCATGCGTGGTGCTGCTTACCCTTGCTGCAGGTTGTGCCAAAGAACAAAAAAAAGAAAATATGTCATTTAATGAGCTTACTTCGTGCGCTGATAAGGCTCAACAGAAAAAACATCATGATGATGCAGTGGTGTATCTTGAAGAAGCGCTTGGCCGATTTTCTGACAATGAAAAAATACATCAGGTAAAAATGAGCCTTGCGGAATTGAACTTTGATAATGGAAACTACCAGGCTGCTCATGAACTCTATGAAAATTTCAATCAACTTTATCCAGCAGATGCGCAGGCTGAGTATGCTAAGTATAAGTCAATCCTTTCGATGTACCGACAAACGCTTGATGTTCATTGCGATCAAACAGAAACAGAAGAAACCATAAAATTATGTCGTGAATATCTCCAAAAAGGGGTATATAAGAAGTTTAAAAAAGAGATCGGCGATATTCAAAAGCTCTGCGAGAATAGGCTTTTCAATAAAGAAATTTATGTCTTTAACTTCTATTTCAACAAAGGCAAATACGATGCAGCTGGTCATCGTCTTAAGACTATTAAACATAAGTTTGCCACGGTTCTTGCTGAGCATGAAGATCAGCTTTTGTATCTTGAATGCAAATTGGCTCAAAAAGTGAAAAATAAGAAATTAATCCGACAAAATCTTGATGAGCTTCTTACTAAATATCCAACATCAGAATTTACGTTGATGGCACAGAATCTGACTGCCAGACGGCCATTTATTTTCTAGTTTTACCTGTTTTAATGGGGTGGGCGATGCAAGAGACTGCACTTCTTGGGGCACGCGGCGAATCGCTTGTTGCCGATTGGCTCGAACGACAAGGTTTTACCATTTTATCCCGCAACTACCGTACACGCTGTGGCGAAGTTGATATTATTGCGGAGCGCGACGAAGTTATTGCATTTGTTGAGGTCAAAACCCGGCAGCATGAATACTTTCCGGTCTCTCAAGCCGTTACCTGGCCAAAACAGCAACGAATTATCAAAGCAGCCAAGTTCTACGTTATTTCTCACCAAATTCGCGAAAAAGTCCTCCGTTTTGATGTTATAACGGTGATTTTTGAGCAAAATCAGCACAAAATTGATCATATCCCAAACGCCTTTCAGGCTCGTTTTTAAATAAAAACTTAATTTTTTATTTGTTGTCTTTTGGCGTCGATTTCATAAAAAATTGACTATTTTGAATTAATAATTAAAGTAAAGAAATGGGATTTTAAAGAATTAAACACAAGCCATTTCTGGCATTTGGGGGTTATTTATGAACAAAGTTATCAAATTACTAATGCTTTCTCTCGCGCTCGCGACTGGATTGGGTATTCAGAATAATATGTTGTATGCAGCAAAGTCTGCCCGTTTTACCTCGCCTGCGGAAGGGTTGCGAGCGCCTGAAAGCTTGCGTCGTGCTGCTAAAAAACTATGGTTCTGGGCGGTTGAAAATCGTCATTTAACTGTAGTTGAAAAACTTATTAAACTTGGTTTTGATGTTGATTTTCAGAATGAGGAGAATGGCTATACCGCTTTGATGATAGCGGCTGTAGCTGGTGACGTAGATATGATCAGATTGCTTATAAAAGCCGGTGCAAATTTAAATATACAAAATACTAATGGTGCTACAGCACTTATTACTGCTGTTATATATAATCAAATAAATGTGGTGCGATTGCTGATTAGTGTCGGCGCGAATCTTAATATACGAAATGCTGATGGCAATACAGCGCTTATCGTGGCTGCGGCATGTGTTTATTGTAGAGATGCTTTCCGATTACTCGTTGAGGCTAAAGCAGATATTGATGTACAAAATTCCATCTATGGCGATACGGCACTTATGATGACTGCTCGAGGTGGTGATGTAGATGAAATGAGATTACTCATTGAAGCCGGTGCAACTCTTGATATACAGGATTTCGCTGGTTGTACAGCATTAATTGATGCTGCTAAGGCAATTAGGTATGAAGCAGCATGTCTGTTAGCCGATGCGTCACTTTCAAAGCACATGCAACGTGTGTCGTGGTTAGCAAAAGAAGTTCCGCAATTGCCTCTTGAGGTTTGTCAGCATGGGATAGCTCCTTTTGTTAATCCGATTAATATTCAAGATAATGATGGTCATGATGCGTGTTGGCATGTTGAGAATTTAATGAATCTTACGCCAGCGCAAAAAACAGTTCTTTTGAAAAAGTTAAAGCCAGAACAGCATGATTTTCATGCGCATAAGTCACCGCTGGTACTTGCGCTCGAGGCTGGTGATTATGGAACGGCTCGATACTTAATAGAAAAACGTGCTGCCCTTAGCCCTGAACAGAACAATGGCTATAATATACGCCAGCTCATTCTGCAATCAGATAAATTTACGACATATCTGAAAGTTTGTTTGCTAGAATCGATCAGTCTATTTCAACCGCCTGTTCGTAACCCACATTCTGTATGTGAGATATGTCGAGACAATAATGATGGAGAGAGCATATTCTTCGAACCTTGTGGCCATTGCGTTCATAAAACATGTGCACAGAATTATCTAAGTTTTTTGCCAACTAGACGCTTTGACGAGCGTACCTGTCCAACATGTAATGTGCTCATCAGAAATGTTAGTGCACAAGATCTGCCTGCAGAAGAAGATGAAAAGAAAGACGCGTAATAAAATTTCTTGAACAAGCGTTTGTCGTAAAAAAGGCCTGTGCGAATTTTCGTGCAGGCCTTTTTTCTTGATTGAATAATCAGACTTTTGATACGTTAATTTTATAATAGGTGCGAGCATTTCTTGTACAAAAGAAAGGGGGCTTATGAAGCGATTAGTAATAGTGTTGGGAATGTTTGTTGTAGAAAGTCTATGGATAATTCCTGTGCACACTCAGCTTTTGTACGGTGATGGAATTCGTCAGAGAATTATTGCACGATGGTTACAGGCTGCTCAGGATAATGATATTGCTACGTTTGATTCCTACGTTGCACATGGAATAAATATTGATGTGCAAGATGATGACGAGCAAACCGCATTAATGAAAGCTGCTGAATATGGGCATGCTGAGTTGGTAATGCGCTTAATCACGCAAGGCGCACATCTTAATCTTGCTGATTGCTACGGTAACACAGCCTTGATTAAAGCAAGTATTCATGGGCGCTGCGATATTGTACAACTTCTTATTGAGGCTAAAGCAAAGCTAATGCGTCGCAATAAACTTGGAGGAACTGCGCTTATAGAAGCAGCTGCGTTTGGTCAATGTGCGGTCGTCAAGCTTCTTATTCCCGCCATCAAAGCAGCATATGAAGTAAATGCGGATATTGATGTTTCTTATATGGGTATAGATGATCTTCGTCAACTTATGTTGAATGAACTTCTTAATCCTCTTGATGTACAAGATTATGAGGGGCGAACTGCGCTTATACAAGCCGCAGTGCATGGTTATGCTGATATTGTGACGCTTCTTATGGATGCGGGCGCTGATCCCTTAGTAAAAGATAATGAGGGCTTTACGGCAAAGACGCTTGTTACAAGACGTTATCTTAAAAATAAAGAAGAAGTTAGAGCTGCTCTTATGGGAGAGAAAATTCAGCCAGCTCCTAAAAAACGACGTGTTATTTATCAACGAAAATCGAAGATTAATATTTGATTTCGAGCAAACCTCTGTTTATAGTGAACTCCTTATAAAATTCATATAAAGAGGAACTGTTGATGAAAAAAATCGTGTTGTCTCTTATCGTGTCTGGCTTGATTGTTGTTCAAAGCATCAATGCAATGAATAGGGGCATTACTGCTGACCTTGAGCACATTAACGATCAAGACATATATGGCGAAACGGCACTGATGCGTGCAGTAACTCATAATGATGCAACGACCGTACGGCACTTAATTAAGAATTGTGCATCTCTAGATATTCAAGACATATATGGTCGTACTGCTTTGATGAAAGCAGCATATCTAGCAAGTTCAGAAATACTTGGCCTTTTGATTCGGGCGTGTCCTAATTTTAGTATGCAGACGCGTGATCGTAAATGGACTGCGTTGACGTATGCAGTAGCCAGTGGTGATTGTCATAAGGTGCAAATGCTTCTTGATGCCGGTGCGCCTACAAAAAATAAAGACGGACA
>JAHFBS010000045.1:5075-7278 GCA_023249895.1 bacterium
TCAATAGCTTTCTGACCAAAGAACAAAAAAAACAGATGCAATCGATTCTTGCGAATGATGCTGAATTTTACGAAGAGTGATCAGATTTCCAGTTTATTATGCACTCGATCATGCACAATCATGCGTTGTGCAATCGTTTTGAAAAGTGGTAAAGCAATTTCAGAAGCCCATACCGTTTTGGTTTCTTGAGGTTCGCGAATGAAAGTTACAACAACACGGCGATATGAACCCTTCTCAATGATGCCTGCAAATGTGTAATTGTGTGCGGACGATGAATATCTTCCATCTTTAATACACCGTGCTGTTCCTGTCTTTCCCATAATCCTGAACTCTGGTATTTGGCAACGTTCGCATACGCGTTCAAGCATATTTTTCAAATCGTTGAGTGCCTGAGGGCTATAAAGTTTTTTTGTAGGAGCTTGTTGTTGCGTGATTAGCAATGTTGGGTGCACGTCGTTACCACCATTGGCAACGATGCAAAAAGCCCTGCCGAGTTGTAACAGAGTTGCCATAAGTTCATAGCCAAATGACATAACGACAAGCGATGGCTTGCTCCATCGATCGGGTGGATTAACAAATCCGCTACGCTCTCCAGGAAATTGAACGTTTGTTTTGCTACCAAAGCCAAGTCTGCGCAAATGATCATAAAGTTTTGGCCCAAGTCGTTGAGCAACTTTTGCAATGCCAACGTTGCTAGAATATTTAATAACATCGCAAAAAGGCAGAATATTATTATTTTCTTCAAGCTTTTTAAGCAGTGAAATTGTTGGATTTTCTACTTTAACGCCATTGATGTAACCAAACCGTCCCTCGCAATCTATCGGTTCATCATAAATTACTGCGTGTTCTTCAAGCGCCGCTAACGCACAAAATGCTTTCATGACTGAGCCGAGTTCATAGCATTCGCATACCGTACTATTTTTCATCATTTCAAGTGAAGGGACACTTTTTTGGTTAGGATCAAACGTTGGATAGTTGGTCATGGCGATAATGTTGCCTGTATCCGGATCAAGAATGAGCGCGGATCCGCCCTGCGCGTGAAGCTCATCAACTGATTGTTTGAGCTCGTAGTAAGCAATTGATTGAAGGTTTGCATCAATGGTAAGCGCAAGCGTATGCCCACGCTTGCCTTGTTTTTGTACCGCTTTATCAAAATAAAAAAGTCCCGATCGTGCATCTTTCTCAAACTTTACGTGTGCTGGTTGTCCGCCAAGAGCATCACTAAAAGCAAGCTCAATTCCTGCCGTTCCTTTGTTATCGATATCCGTAAAACCAATGAGCTGTGCGGTGGCTGAAAAAGGATAATAGCGTTGATATTCGCTAATGAAATGCACGTCTTGAAGCCCGCGTTTTTCAAGAAGGGCGTATTTTTGAGGACTCAGTTTGCGATCGATCCATAAAAATTGTTTATCAGGATTTTGTTTGAGTCGTGCGTAGACGTCCGGGTAATTTTTTTTCATAAAGCGTAACGTTTTTTCCCGCTCAATAAGCTGTTGGGGAATCAAGAATGCTGAAGGAACTTCACGATTAAATGCGAGCGGGACTTTGCCACTATTATCATAAATCAGAGCACGTCGTGGCGTGAGTGTAATTTCGATTTCGTGTTGTTGTCGCGCAAGAATTTTAAAAAATTCTTCTTGGCGAATTTGAATGAGAAAAAGTCGGAGAGCAAGAATGGTATACAGCGCCAAAAAACAGAGCATGATAACAAAAACACGTATTTTATAATCACGCGCAAGCATGTTTTTCCCCCGTTTTACTGATGACCGTGTCAAGATGCAATGCCGTAAGAATAGTATGGGTAGATGCTGTTCCAATAAAATCGATAGGTGCTGTTTGTGGCTTGAGGTATATAACATGGTGTACGGCGTGCGGCGTCATGCCGTGCAGAGCATGCGCCTGGTGCATGACAACCTCTGGTGCATGGAGTTGGGTAAGGTTTGCCAAAAGGTCGTTGCGTTGTTTGGCCAGTTGCGACCGTTGTTTTTCAAGCCGCTGAAGCTCGTAGTTAAGCCCAATAATAAGATTGTGCTGATAAATTTTTATGAAGGCTAATACGATACAACACAGGACTATGAGGTGAGAGAGATGAAGATGCTTGTGCAACATTTTCAATTCCTTATAAAAACGTCCACTATCCCTAAGCTAGCTGTACATCGGTATAGATTCTAGATATGATTGTTTTTGATGTGTTTTTATCTGA
>JAHFBS010000046.1 GCA_023249895.1 bacterium
ATATCTTTTTCATCGATAAAGGACATTTCGATATCAATTTGCGTAAATTCGGGCTGACGATTAGCACGCAACGCCTCATCACGAAAGCAACGTGCTATTTGAAAATATTTTTCTACACCGCCGGCCATCAACAGTTGTTTGTAGAGCTGAGGCGACTCAGTCAATGCATAAAAGGTTCCCGGTTGCAGTCGACACGGCACCACAAAGTTACGCGCACCTCCGGGGGTGGATTTGGTTAAAATAGGCGTTTCAATCTCACAAAAACCATGCTCGTTGAAGTAGTTACGCATGGTCATCATGACGTTATGACGCGTCTTTAAGAACTGCTGCATGGCAGCACGACGCAGATCGATGTAACGATAACGAAGGCGCATTTCATCAGAGACGGTGTCTTCACCTTCAAGTTGAAAAGGTAATGGGTTGGCTTTATTAAGCACCTGCAACGTGGTAACCAATACTTCATAATGACCGGTTGCCAGTTTGTCGTTAATTTTGGCACGATGCACGACCGTTCCTTGTACGGCAATCACCCATTCGGCACGCAGAGCACGCACCTGAGACGCCATCACAGCATCCATTTTTGCTGGATCAAAAAAGAGTTGTACTAGTCCACTCTGATCGCGTAGGTCGACAAAAATCAGACCACCAAGATCACGATGTCTATGCACCCAGCCATTAAGCGTCACCACTTTGCCAACTTGTTCTTCGTTAATAAGACCGCAGGCGATACTGCGTTTAAGGAACTGCATTCATGCCCTTTCAACTACCACGATTATGCGTCATTGTATCGCGCTGAACGGCGCATACAAAGCGACGGTTAATTTTAGCAGCTTTTGCGTAAAAACGAAGGGCGGCACAGGGCCCTCAGCCACATCCCACCAAACCATTGCCCTTCAGCCGCCCCCTATGCCATGCTGCACCCAAGATGAAATTTAAGGAGAAGACTATGACAATGAAAAATCTTTGTACGTATGCCGCAATGACTGTATTTGTGTGCATTTTTGGCATAAACAACTTATACGGGATGGACAAAGGTAAAAAGGCTCCACCATCTTCTGAGTTTTGGCACGCTCTGCGAACAAACAACACACAACAGGTTAAGAAGCTCTACAAAAGCGGAAATTTTGATCTAAATGTTATTGATACTAATTATGCGAATGAATCACCACTGATGGACGCTGTAGAAAATGGCAACATTGATCTTGTAAATTTTTTCCTTGATAAGGACGCCGATGTTAATTTTGCCAGCCCTAATGGATTCACCGCGTTAATGAAGGTTGCGACCTGGGGGCAAAAAGATACAAACATTCCCATAATGAAACTTCTACTCCACCATAAAGCAAACGCAAATGCTGTAGCTAAAAATGGTTTTACAGCACTGAAAATGGCCGTTCAAAATGACAGTCGCCTTGTCCCTCTACTTCTTAGTGCAGGTGTCAATTCATATTTAAAAAATGACGCATTGAAGGTTGCAATTGGCGATCATAGACCTGATTTGATTGAAAAGCTTGCAGACAATACAGAATATAGCGCCGATATGCTCAACATTGCTGCACGCTATGGAAAAGCAAATGAGAAAAAAATTCTCACCCTTGCAGCACAAAAAAACGTCGCGCGCAACGTATGGGAAGAACTACAGACTCAGAAGGTTGGCGATTCTGACATACAGGCGATCGTTAACAAGCAGTTTGGCAAATAGCTCAATGCTAGTTTACAAACCACCAATGGCTTACAAAATAACTTGCCACTAACGCAGTAACGGTTGCAACATCATTGCAGCAATCGCCAGCGCAGCAAAAAGCGAGAGCGCGCCCAGGACTATTGCCAGCATCCCTACACGTCCTTTAGTCCAATAATAGATCGTTGCACCAAACGCAACCAGTAAATACACCGCCCATGCAGCGTTCTGGCCAATAAGACTTTGCGCAAAGTATCCGCACATCGCCACAATAACAAAGCCAAAGGCCTTCTTGAGCTGATCCATCCACTCACCTGCTCGCGGCAAGAGCATTAATGAACTCGAAAAGGTGCCGACAATAAGCAGCAATACTCCAAGACCAAGCGCGAAACTGAAAAGCATCAAAAATCCCATAAAGGGCGATTGCTTTGCCGCAATGCCGAGCAAAAGACCAAGCGCAGGCGTTAAGCACGGTGAAGTTACGGTTCCTGAAACCATCCCTAAAAGAAAGCAATTAAAAATCGAACGCTGCTGCGCTTGCTCGCTTTTCATTAAAGCAAAATTAGGAATATACAGTTCGTAAAATCCAAACATTGAGCCGGCCAGATACATAAAGAACGCTACCACGAACACGACAAACCATGGTTGGGCAAACCATGAACCAAACATAACGCCAGTCATGGCCGAAACGTAACCAAGCGCGGCATAAATCATGGCAATGCCACACACATAGGCAAGCGAAGAGAAAAAACTATACCACCATGAACGTGGACCTTGAGATTGCAAAATTCCTGCCGTGATAGGAATCATAGGATAAATGCAGGGCGTAAAACTTACCAAGACGCCGGCAAGAAAAGAAAGAACAATAATGTACCACGATGACTGTTGCGTGCTAATTGATTGTGAAAGTAAGCTATTGATGTCCATAACAATCTCCTTTTTAATAATAAAATGAAAAACACTCTTCAATGTACGCGACATATTTTTTTCTTGGCAAGTTTTGATTTTCTTGATGCGATACGTTAGGGTGCTAATGAACTTGAGCAATTTTTCTAAAAGGAGAAAGAATGCGCCAATCAGTAGGTGTCATACTCGTCACACTTTTAGCATTAAGTACTTTTTTGGGAGCAAAAAAAATGTCACCCTCTCAGCATACCATGCAATTAACGAGTTCATTATTTACTCACCAATCACGCTTACCCGTCGACGTGACCTGCGAAGGAAAAGATATATCGCCACAACTGAGCTGGACGAATATCCCTCAAGGTGTTAAAAGCTTTGCGCTTATCTGCGATGATCCGGACGCACCGGCAAAAGTCTGGGTCCATTGGCTTATTTTTAATATTCCTGCCACAACCACACATCTTGAAGCCGGTATACCAACAACAGCAACGCTTGCCAACGGTGCACGACAAGGTATGAACGATTCAGGAACACTCGGATACGGCGGGGCATGTCCCCCCAAAGGGCATGGAACTCATCATTATATTTTCACTTTGTATGCACTTGATATGCTGCTTGATCTTAAACCGGGCATTTCGCGTGCTGTACTTGAAAATGCGATGAAAGGACATATCCTGGCTACAGGAAAAATTATAGGAACATACTCGCGGAAATAAATGACACATGCTAAATTTCATCAAAAACAAATTCAAAAAAATTTACGCCACCGTCACCAACCAAATTTCATCACTTTTTTCAGGCAATAAGCTTGATGACGAGTTCCTCAAAGAACTTTCAGCCGTACTGATTAAAGCTGATGTAGGAAGCGCACTTACCGACCAGATCATCAAAAATCTTGCAAACGGTATGCACACTGCTTCTATCACCACACTTGAACAAGCACGCGCTGCGCTTGAACAAAATCTGATACAACTTCTTCAGCCAACAGCAATACCCGAAGCATCGCCACGCATCATGCTTATGGTAGGGATCAATGGCAGTGGCAAAACAACCTTTGTGGCCAAATATGCCAATCTTATGAAACAAAACGGCAAACGCGTTTTGATTATTGCGGGTGATACCTTTCGCGCGGCAGCAACTGAACAATTGGCTTCATGGGCATCATCGCTGGACGTCGCTCTTCATGTTGGCAAAGAGGGCCAAGATCCCTCAGCCGTTATTTATGATGGGTGCAAAAAGTGCCTTGATGAAAAATTTGATGCGTTGATTATTGATACGGCCGGGCGTCTTCAAACTAAAACTAATCTTATGCACGAGCTTGAAAAAATTAAACGCACAATCAGCAAGCACTTTCCCCAAGAAAAAATAGCAACCTGGCTCAGCATCGACGCCATGCTGGGGCAAAATAGCCTCACGCAGGCAGATCTCTTTCATCAGGCAATACCGCTTGAAGGTATCGTTTTGACCAAACTTGATGGAACGGGAAAAGGTGGCATTGTGTTTGCTATTACACACAAGCTTAAAATACCCATCATCTATGTTACCTATGGAGAACGCATCGATGATATTGCACGTTTTGATGCAGAAAAATATGTTCATGGGTTATTGCATGATTAAGGAAAGAAATGAGAAACAGCTTAATTTTCATCATAATATTCATGATTTCTTGCATTACACCAGGACGCCTGGACGCTAAAAATCTTTTAACATCAACTGAGCGTATCCGCAAAAAAGTTGACTCCATCATGACCGAAAAAACGAGTAATTTTAAAGAAGTGCTCGCACGTGCAGGGATCGCTGGCAATGTTGTTTCGGGCCACTGCTTACTACAAGGAGAGCAATACGGTGATGCATCTCCCAAAGAAATGACGCCTCGTGACATAGAAAAAGCACTTGATGGCCTTTATTGGAGTAACCACAAACAATTTATTGATGAGCTCTTGGCAAGCAAAAAACAATCAGAAGTACAAGCGATGCTCCTCCTTAAGCACAAGATAAAAGAAAAATACGGCGCAGCAAAGACGCCTCTCCTGATATTTGCACAAGATCTTGCCGCCGAAGAACAACATCTCAAAGATCTGCTCACGACGCTTTTGCGCGTTTCAAATACGAGCAAAATGAATGCGCTAGATAAAAAAAATCACATCTCCCTTCTCAAAAAGCTCTATGACCAGCGGCAGCAACAATCACACAATCTTCAAGATTTAATTCAGATCACTAACACTTTGTTGATGTAACCATGGCTCAAATAACAAACGAATTTATCAAACAGTTACGTGCCCACTTACGCGCCTGTTGCTCAACCGAACATGAAGCGCAACAGGAGGCAATGCTCCTACTTGCACACGTCATGCAGGTAAATCAGGCACAGATTTTAGCTCAAACAACCATTACGTTGACACCGACACAACAGCAACAGCTTGATCAAGCACTCCACGCACGCATACATGAACACAAACCACTTGCCTACATTCTTGGCTCAGTCCCCTTTTGCGATCTTGATATTCTTGTCGAGCCCCCCGTTCTTATTCCGCGCCCAGAAACGGAGGAATGGGTAAGTTGGCTCATTGAACAATGCGCACCACTGCGCACCCAACCTTGTAACATTCTTGATTTGTGCACAGGATCGGGATGCATCGCACTTGCTTTGGCGCAAGCACTCCCTCATGCGCGTGTTACGGGCGTTGATAAAAATCCTCAGGCTCTTGCACTGGCGCAGAAAAATAAAGCTCATAATGGCGTGAGCAATGTTACGTTTATGCTCGGCGATTTATGCGCCCCGCTTCCGCCTGGCGTCTGTTATGACCTTATTGTTTCAAACCCTCCTTATATATCTGAAGAAGAATATCAATCCTTAGCACCAGAAGTTGCGCAATGGGAAGATAAGCTGGCGTTGGTGGCTCCCAATGAGGGGCTAGAATTTTATCAACGGTTAGCATATGAAGCAGCTCGATTTTTGTGCCCAAGCAGCATATTTTCAGGCTGCAACCTTCCGCGTATGGTTGTTGAACTTGGCACTGAACCTGAAAAAGTTATGGCCATTTATCGCAAAGCAGGATTCAGTCATGTTAATCTACATTATGATCTGCAGGGCAAGGAACGGTGGGTAGCCGCCCGCATTTGACAAGCAAAACCACTTTCTGTATGGTTGATGAACATTTGAAAGCCGTAGGGGATGAAAAAGTGATTAATAGAAATCTTTCACATAAAAGCCCCTTTTTCAGGCACATTTATTAAGAGTCTTCACTTATTCTTTTCACGTAGGATACGTTGACGTTAGTTGTTTTGACATAGTCTTGTAAACCGTTTTGAGAAATTTCTCGTCATAAGTCATTGTTGAACATAAAGGATATAAACGCTATGAAGATGACGATATCAACCGTAAAATACTTTTTAACCATCGTGGCAATGGCCCTGTTCGGTTCGTACGTTCTTTTGGACGCTGGCGACACCGTCGAGACCGTCAATGAGCAAAAACTTATTGCCGTTGCACGACATCATATCGAACAAGCATGGAAAAAGAATCAGGAGCAAGGAACCATTCAACGTGTTTCCTGCACATTTACCCCTGATGAGGTCTGCATCAAAACAGACTTTTCTGATTACCGCAAAAAGCGTGATCGCTATACCCTTCCCAATTACCTTTCCTTATCATCGCCTATAACCGAAGTCACTTATAATCGCTGCAACAAACAAGCGCTCTTGGTTGTTAACAAGAGAAATTCAACACGACGTTTGCACGAAAAATATGTTCCAATTCCTGAAGGATCTTTTCTTTCCAAAATATAAGAGGAACTAAACGGGAAGGATTCGTGATGCAAGCGCACATTTGTACCGTCTGCGGCTACGTGTATGACGTCCAAAGTGCAGATCGCGATGTTGAGAACAACCTCATTCCATTTGAAAATCTTGATCCAGACTGGCAATGTCCTGTCTGCGGAGTACGGCTCGATCTTTTTAAACCTATTACTGAAGAGCGGCTCCCCGATGTCTCGGTGAGTGACGCTAAGAAGAGGATGTAAATTCATGGAATCACACAGCGACAAACAGCCCACTAAACGCGCCAGCTTTTCTACTATCATTAAAAATATCTTCTTTATTCTTCTTATTCTGCAATTCACACCCATAGTTTTTTCGGGCCTTAAAGATGTCTTTGAGGATGCTCTTTCAACCAAAACACACGTTGGTTATTTAACCGTTAATGGGTTTATTGGCGACTCAACCTATTACATCAAACAAATCGAAGATTTTTCAAAAAATCCTGACATCAAAGCGCTCTTGTTACGCGTTAATTCTCCCGGCGGCTATTCAGGCTCAAGCGAAGTCGTTTATAGAGAACTCAAAAAATTTAAATTCCATAAACCGATTGTCGCATTCATCGAAAATACCGGTGCATCAGGAGCTTATTACATAGCCATGGCAGCCGACAGCATCGTTGCAAGTCCTACATCGCTTGTCGGTAGCATTGGGGTATTCATGGAACTGCCTAATGTCAAAGATCTTT
>JAHFBS010000047.1 GCA_023249895.1 bacterium
TGATTATACGCCCTACAGCACCGTGCGCGATCAGCATATTGCGCATGTGTGTGCAACCCGCAACGTTGCCTGTGAATTTTATGATGACGTGCTGTTACATGCGCCAGGGGTAGTGACTAAAAAAGATAAAAAGCCCTATACCATTTTTACGCCATTTTTTAAGAGCGCCGTACGGATAAAAGTTGATAAACCGCAACAATTGCCGGCAGGAACATTTTTCACCAAGAAAATTGAGGGCGAGCGTGCGGAGCTCTTAACAAAGTTAATGCCCGTAGAGAATAAAAATATTTTTGTGCGGGGCGGTAGAACTGAGAGCTTACGTATTCTGAATAATCTTGAAAAATTTGTGCACTATGCGCGTGAACGAGATATTCCTGCGCTTGAAAAAACAACCGGTCTTTCGGCGTATCTTAAATTTGGAACCTGTTCGGTACGTGAAGTTTATGTTGCGATGGTAAAAGCATTAGGCCCTCATCATCCTCTCGTGCGTCAGTTATATTGGCGAGATTTTTTTACGCACATTGCTTTCTATTTTCCCCATGTTTTTGGGGCCCCTTTTTATCGCAAATTCCAGGGCATTGTATGGCAGAATGATAAGAAAAAGTTTGCAGCATGGTGCGAGGGGCGAACGGGGTTTCCTATCGTTGATGCTGGTATGCGCCAACTTAATGTCACCGGTTTTATGCATAACCGTGTGCGCATGATAGTTGCATCGTTTCTGGCCAAAGATCTGCATATCGATTGGCGATGGGGCGAGCGTTATTTTGCGACGAAATTAGTTGATTATGACCCTTCGGTAAACAATGGTAATTGGCAATGGGCAGCATCGACCGGTTGTGATGCACAGCCCTATTTCCGCATATTTAACCCCTGGCTACAACAAAAGAAATTTGACCGTGAATGTGTGTATATCAAGCGTTGGGTTCCAGAGCTCAAGCCCTTTGAGCCGAAGATCATTCATACCTGGTATAAGCATGCCAATGCGGTAAAAAGTACGTACCCAGCACCACTTATTGTCCATGAGCAAGAAGCCAAAAGCGCCAAAATGACGTATTTAAAGGCGATTTGTAAGGCAAAAAAGCTTAGTGTAGACTAGAAACAGGGGTTTTTTAGTATCCAACGCATAACAACGAATGATTCATGAAAGATACATTTGACGTCATTGTGGTGGGTGGTGGGCATGCTGGTGTTGAGGCGGCTTATGCTGCCGCAAAAATGGGTTCTGCTACGCTGCTTGTAACACTTGATGTTACTCATGTTGCAACCATGCCGTGCAATCCTTCTATTGGCGGTCTTGGTAAAGGGCATATCGTTTTTGAGGTAAGCGCTCTTGGTGGGCTTATGCCACAGTTATGTTCCAAAACGTATCTTCAGGCGCGTATGCTTAATACCAGCAAAGGTCCTGCGGTACAAGGGTTGCGTCTTCAGATCGATAAATATGCGTACAGTGCGTTGGCATACGAATATCTTTCAGCGACGCCTAATCTTACCCTGATGTCACAGGTTGTTACTGAACTTGTTACCGAAAATGGTGCGGTAAGAGGTGTTCGTACCGAGGATGGTACGATGTTGTATGCCCCAAGTGTGGTGATTACAACGGGTACTTTTCTTAATGGCCTCATGCATGTTGGCCGTACGCGTTATCAGGCAGGGCGTCGTGGCGAACGTGCGGTCTATGGTCTTTCTGCTTCAATCGGGAATGCCATGGGTGTCCCAGTATCGCGTTTAAAAACAGGCACGCCTCCACGATTACTGACCTCATCAATTGATTATAATCAGCTTGAACAACAGCCGGCAGAGCGGTTGGAATATCTGTATGAATTTGATCCGATAACAGTTGTTGAAAAAATACCGTGTTACGTAACGACGACTAATGCCACAACCCATGAAATTATTCGCAAAAGCCTTCATCTTTCTGCTTTATACAGCGGCAATATCAAAGGTATTGGACCTCGTTACTGTCCTTCTATCGAAGATAAAGTTGGCCGTTATCCTGATCGTGATGCGCACCATGTTTTTATTGAACCCGAAGGAGCTTCGATTGAGGAAGTATATCCAGCCGGGCTTTCAACATCACTTCCCCTTGAAGTTCAAGATGCCTATATCCACAGTATCAAGGGTTTGGAACATGCAGTTATTACTAAATGTGGCTATGCGATTGAATATGATTTTATTCAGCCAACCAATTTGACCACATCGCTTGAGGCAAAGACGGTTGCTGGGCTTTTTCTGGCAGGACAGATTAATGGTACGACTGGATATGAAGAAGCTGCAGGCCAAGGACTGGTCGCTGGAATCAATGCGCACCTTAAGCATGCGGACAAAGAACCATTTATCTTAAGTCGTAATGAAAGTTATATCGGCGTGATGATTGATGATTTGGTGACGCTTGGTGCTGATGAACCATATCGTATGTTTACGTCACGTGCAGAGCGTCGACTTCTTTTGCGCCAAGACAATGTGTTCTCTCGTCTGATGCCGTATGGCAAGCAGCTTGGGCTTATTGATGAAGATCTTTATCAAAAGTTTTTACGTGAAAAACATATCATTGAATGCGGTATAAGCGCGGTACGTGAAGCGGGTACGTCGAGCACCTTGTTTAAACTTTTACATGGTTCTGAATTTACGCATGACGTTCAGCGTGAAATTAAAGAGCTTTTGCATCCTTTACTTGCGCGCCATAACGTATCAGCGGACGACGTTTCACCACGTATTTTGTTGTGTATTCACGCTGAGATTAAATATGATGGCTATCTTGATAAAGAGCGTCGCGAGGTCGAAAAGACCCAACGCTTTCAGGCACTTAAGATTCCTGTCGATTTTGTGTACACCAATACACCGGGATTGAGCAAGGAATTACAACAAAAATTAAATTTCTACCGACCAGCATCCATTGCACACGCGCAGCTTATTCCTGGTATGACACCGGCGGCGATATCAATTCTTATTTTTAACGTAAGAATGCGGGAAAAAAATTATGCAGCATAAGTCGACGACTCATGATCATGGCCTTAACGAACGTATTGTGCGTGAGATCTCAGCATGCAAAAATGAACCGGCATGGATGCTTGAGCGTCGCTTGGAAGGCTTAGCGCATTTTCAGGCAATGGCTTTGCCAACGTGGGGTCCAGATCTTTCAGCGCTTGATCCCAATGACATTTGCTATTACCTCAAGCCCGCAGAAAAAAAAGCCCAGCGATGGGAAGATGTCCCCTCAGATATCAAAGCAACTTTTGAGCAACTTGGCGTTCCTGAAGCGGAAAAAAAATATCTTGCTGGGTTGAGTGCGCAATATGAATCTGAGGTTGTTTACCATAATTTGAAGGATGAATGGCACGCTAAAGGTGTCATTTTTACCGATACCGAAACAGGGCTGCGTGAACATCCGGAATTATTTAAGAAATTTTTTGGATCGGTTGTTCCCGTTGATGATAATAAATTTGCCGCGCTCAATACCGCGTTGTGGAGCGGCGGAAGTTTTATTTATGTTCCAGCTGGCGTTCAAGTTACTATTCCTTTGCAAGCATATTTCCGCATTAATGCTGAAAAAATGGGTCAGTTTGAGCGAACGCTTATTATTGCTGATGAAGGAAGTCTGGTGACGTACGTCGAAGGTTGCACTGCTCCTGCATATGCATCGCATGCGTTGCACAGTGCAGTTGTTGAAATCATTGCGCACCAAAAAGCACGTGTTCGTTATTATACGATTCAAAATTGGTCCAAAAATGTGTACAACCTGGTTACCAAACGTGCCGTTGCGCATGAGCATGCTGTCGTTGAATGGATTGACGGCAACTTTGGAAGCAAGTTAACCATGAAATATCCCGCGGTAATCTTGCAGGGACAAGGTGCGCGTGCTGATATTTTATCCATTGCTCTTGCCGGTTCACAAGAACAAATTCAGGATGCAGGAAGCAAAGTTATTCATCGTGCTGCACATACAAGTTCGCGCATTATTTCAAAATCGATAAGTTCGCGCGGTGGTCGAACCAGCTATCGAGGCTTGGTTGCCATTGGTCGTGAAGCTGTGCATGCAAAGTCTTATGTGCAGTGCAATGCATTGATACTTGATAAAAGTTCCCGCGCCGATGCATATCCTTCAATTGATGTTAAACAACACCAGGTTGATGTTGGTCACGAAGCAACCGTAAGCAAACTTGATGATGAACGCCTTTTTTATCTGATGAGTCGTGGCTTTACCGCTCCTGCTGCTCGGACGTTGATAGTTAATGGATTTATAGAGCCTTTTGTTAAACAGCTTCCTATGGAATTTGCTGTCGAAATGAATCGGCTTATTGAACTTGAGATGGAAGATTCGGTTGGGTAGCTTATGATGATGTCACTACAAAAACTTACTATTTATCTTGGCACTGATAGCACAGAACCATTATCACTGCGCGAGCTTTTGTCCGGTCAGATTGCAGATGATTCATACCATGAGGTTGCGGTAACGATTATGATAGCGCCCTCGGTTGCGGTAACAATTCGAGATGATCTTACGTCATCGACTACGCAATCGATTCATCATTCGATTGAATTTGTGGTGCATCGATATGGCACGCTGAAATATTCCTGCCACGCTCACAACCTTGCCTCTGAGGTTGTGCAAAAAGAAATAGCCGTTCGTCTTGTGGGGCGGAATGCCCGTGCTGACGTATGGGTTGCCTGGCAGGGGTCAGGAAGCAAAAAATGCGTGATAAAAACAGTCCAAGATCATCAGGCCGAACATAGTCAAAGTCATGTGGAAGTGCGTGGTGTGCTTGATGATACGGCGGTTCTTTCATGCACTAGTCTTATCAAAGTTATTCCGCAGGCTTTTGACGTTGTTGCCGACCAACTTAATAAAAATCTTATGCTTAGTTCTACGGCGCATGCTCTTGCCGCTCCGCAGCTTGAAGTTGAAAATAATGACGTACAATGTCGTCATGGCGCAGCAATAAGCACGCTATCAGAAGATCAGTTATTTTATCTTGAAGGACGTGGGTTGAGTTTTGAACATGCTCGTCGCATGTTGGTACAAAGCTTTCTCAATGCCCATTCAGAACGTAACATTTAATCGGTAGATTAAAATTGGCAAGATCAATAAGCCAGCCGGTTTCAATTTTACATTTGAGCTTGTTGTAATTCTGGCGTGTTGCATAATCGATTTCGAGTAACGGTACAAACTCATCACCAATTTTTACATAGGGATCAAGTTCACGAAATTTTGGTGAAACAATGGTACATGCTTGTTGATTTACATGACGAAATTTATTATTTTTGCGCGCATTTTCTATGTATGCTTCGTGATTAATTACAATATCAACGCAGGTACTGATGATAGGATCATTGCTTTGGGTAAGGCGTGCCCATACATCATCATCTGACATATCGTAAACGAAATCTTTTTCTTGGATTATCCCAATGTTAAATGCGCGTTCAAGGGCATGTTTGGTGTACTCGTAAACTACGGTGTTCCATGGCGCGCTCATGTTGAGTTTGATTGTTTCTAGGTAAAGATTAACAAGCTGTTGTGCACTTTTCATCGTTCTAAAGTACCAACCTTGGTCAGGTTTTTTGGCGAGCGATTCTTGAAAATCAAGATCTGCTACGAGGTTGCGCAGTTCTGTTGATGATATTTTTCCCGCAAGCAATCCACCAACAAGCGTGTAATCATAACGATCAAGGAAAGGCTTTTGCGATACCTCATCAATTGAGAAATGATGCTTTTCAAGAATAGCCTCAACTCCGTGTTCACTTAAAAAGTTTTTAAGAACATCGTCTTGATAGGCAGTATTTGTTTTTTTGTTTCCTTGATAAAGAAAATCAGCAACATGAGAAAATGCGGTATGTGAGATGTCATGAAGCAATGCTGATATCTGGTCTTTAAGTGGACGTCCTTTGATGCGATAGAGTGACCATAAACATATCGAATGATCAAATCGCGTGTAGTTATAACCGTTGGCATACAATGTTTTTGCTTTGACATAATGCGAAGGGCCATATTGATGAATTTTTATTAGGCGCTGCATGGCAGGGCAGGCAACAAGATCATAAAAAATTGGTTCAGTGCACACAAAGTGTCCATAGGGCGTTGTGACATGCATACCATCTGCGGCATAATCGATTGATACAATGTTTTCATGCGCATTGACGGTTGAGAAAAAAAGGGAAAATAAAAACAAATGTGTAATCGGTGCTCTTGAAAACAAAATCATCGATATTCTTTCGCGCTAGAAAAATAAAGTATTTTTGTGGCTACGGAACTTTTACGCCTAACGAATATGGCTCATAAGGTTAGATATTCTAGGTATTTTTGTGTGTTTGTAAAGCGAGTGTGTTGACTTCCTAACAACCTGCTCTTCATAATAAAAATCTAATGATTTTGCCAAAGATATTATAAAGGAGTTGAGAATGAAGAAGGTCTTGTTCCTGTCGACTATCATAATGTTCCTTTCTTCGCTTTCTGCTATGCAGTCCCCACGCACCGAGCATGATAACAATAAAGTACTATGTTGCGCCTTGTGTCGTGAGCCGATTGAGCAGGGTGGTTGTTGTGCAAAGTTTCTTAACAAGCTTTTTTGTCGTATGACAAGTGTGCATTGTCCAATTCCAGATTGTGTCGTTATTTGTCATCCAAGTTGTTTGCAACAACATGTAGAAAAAATTCATCATCAAGACGATTCTAATATTGCTACATGTAATCCTTGCGACGTTGCTTTGAATGTATTAGAAGGATGTGCTTGTTTGGCTTTTGCAGTAGCTACGATTGCAGCTGGCTGTATTGGTATTGGGGTTCTTACGTATCCACTTTATGCCGGTGGGCGGATGATGTTTGGGTCATGGTTTGATGCGCCGTTTGTTGTCTTCCTTGGATATGAATTGAGCGACTCTATGGCAGATGCTACAGATCCACGATTGAGGGCATTTGCGCGTATTGCCGGAGCGTTGTGGGGTGTGAGTGCGGGCGCGTTTGATATTTGGCTTTATAACGCAAGAAACA
>JAHFBS010000001.1:0-19013 GCA_023249895.1 bacterium
GCCATGTTGGTGGGAATGTACCAGAGTTGGGGCATAGGAAGACGCGCCTGGTAACAAAGTTCTTCAACCATTTCATAAATATTTGCATAACGCGTACGGTCAAGCGGCTGCGCATCGTACATGCTCAAGACAATCTTGTCGGCAAAGAAATAAACGCCGAAGTTCATCAGGATTGAGATAATGAAAGCAATAACAAGACCATTGCTGCCACCAAGCCAATATCCCAACAAAAAGAACAAACCGCTTAAAGAACCAAGGAGCAATGCTGTTTTAATTTGATTGAGTATCATGAAAATTCACCTTACTTATCGTATTCAATTTCAATATCTTCAACCGAATCATCTTCAAGATCAGGAAGCAAATGAAGTGTTTTTGCCTTGGTTGCCGCCTTTTCAGCCCTCTTTTTAGTCTGGGGTCTTTTGGCCATTTCGTCAACACGGGGAGGTGCTATTTCAATGAGATTTTCGTGTTTTTTCACCAAATTTTCTTTACGAATGACCGCCAATCGCTCGGCTTGCTGCTTAATGTCTTCTTTAAATTTCTGGCTATGAACTTCTATTTCACTATCGGTGGCATTGAAGAGCTTATTCATTTCTTCTTGCATGCGCCTGATTTTCTTCTGCAGCTTCAGAATCATTTCAACGCCTGAAAGATTAACCCCTAATTTGTGGGTCAAATAAATGACTTCTTCAAGACGATCAACATCTTCTTCGGAAAAAAGGCGGGTATTGCCGGACGAACGCTTGGGCGTAATAAGTCCCTGCTTTTCGTACATACGAATTGTTTGCTGGTGAACAGAAAACATTTTCGCAACTACCGAAATCGAGTAAAAACCCTTCCTGCGTCTCATACCCTGCTCCTTTGAATCATTCATCATGTTTAAGGACGGTGAGAAAGGCTTCATGAGGAAGCTCAACGGTGCCAATTTGTTTAAGTTTCTTCTTACCCTCCTTCTGCTTCTCCAACAACTTCCTCTTTCGCGTAACGTCACCACCATAGCATTTTGCTATAACATTTTTGCGCATAGCAGAGACGCTTTCGCGCGCAATAACTTTTGCACCGATTGCAGCTTGAATAGCGACTTCAAACATTTGGCGGTGAATAACATTGCGTAGTTTTTGCACAAGCTGGCGTCCGACATAAAATGATTTTTCGCGGTGCACAATAACTGAAAGCGCATCAACCGGCTTGCCATTGAGCAATATATTCATTTTGACCAAATCTGCCGGTTCGTATCCTGCTTGATCATAATCAAAGCTAGCATATCCAGCGCTCAAGGATTTAAGTTTGTCATAAAAGTCGGTGATGATTTCATTGAGCGGTAGTTTGTAACGCAACACAATACGCGTTTCGTCGATATAGTTCATCTCTTTTTGTTCAGCACGGCGCTCTTGGCAGAGCGTCATAATAGTGCCCAAATATTCTTTTGGGGTGATGATTGTCGCGTTAACGATCGGTTCGTAAACCTCTTCAATTTTTACTTCATCAGGAAACTTTGATGGATTTTCAATATCTACTTCTTCGCCATTGGTCAGCTTTACTTTATAAAGTACCGTTGGCGAGGTAACGATAATTGAAGCATCGTATTCTTGTTCAAGTCGTTGCTTGAAAACATCCATATGCAAGAGGCCAAGAAACCCACAACGAAAACCCAAGCCAAGGGCCGCAGAGCTTTCTTTTTCTACATGCACGCTGGGGTCATTAAGCGTCAATTTTTCAATAGCATCGCGAACGTGATCAAAATCTGAGGTATCAATAGGATAAATACCGGCAAATACCATTGGTTTTGCGGGGCGAAATCCTGGTAACGCCTGAACCGGCTTTTTGGCATGATAAAATGTATCGCCAATACAAGCTTCTTTGACCGTCTTCATACCAGAAACAAGATATCCCACCTGTCCGGTATAAAGAGCTCCAGTTGAATACGGCTCTGGATACATAAGACCGATATCAAGGACTTCATACTGACGCCCGGTATGAGCGGCCATCACCATATCGCCTTTTTTAATCGATCCATCAATCACTTCAATAAGACAGATAACACCGCGATATTCATCAAACCAGGAATCAAACAAAAGTGCTTTGAGCGGCTGCTCTTCAGTACCTTGTGGCGGTTTGACGCGTTCAATGATGGCATTGAAAAGATTTTCGATACCAATGCCTGTCTTAGCCGAAATCAATAAAATATCATCACGTTCGATATCAAACGCTTTATTCATTTCTTTGGCCACACGTTCAGGATCTGCATTGGCCATATCAATTTTGTTAATAGCAGGGATGATGATCAGATCTTGGTCGAAGGCAAGAAAGAAATTTGCCATCGTTTGTGCCTGTACCCCTTGGGCCGCATCAACCAACAGCACGGCACCTTGGCAGGCATATAATGAACGCGAGACTTCATACGCAAAGTCAACGTGGCCAGGAGTATCGATCAAATTAAGGAGATAAATTTCACCCTTATATTCGTAGAAAAGAGAAGCCGTCTGAGCTTTGACCGTAATACCGCGCTCACGCTCGACTTGAAGCTTATCCAAGAATTGCTCAACTTTTTGTCGACCTGATAAAGTTCCGGCAATCTCCAACAAGCGATCAGCAAGCGTTGACTTGCCGTGATCGATATGCGCAACGATCGAAAAGTTACGAATATTTTTTGGTGTAAATTTTTTTAAATCGAAATTAGCAATCTGCTCAATATTCATGAATGATCATCACTATTTCAAAAAAGCATTAAGGGCTACAACGCCCATCCAAACCGCCGCAATAGCCCCCACCGTGGTGACAACGGCATACAATGCGCCATCAAAAAAACGATGCTGCTCAAAGGCAACAAAAACATCGCCGGCAAAAGCCGACATTGTGGTAAATCCGCCAAGAAATCCACTCATCATCAGTGCGCGCATATACGGAGAAACTTCTCCACGAGCGCACCATGCATAACACATACCAAACAAAAAACATCCTACGATGTTAACTAATAACGTTCCTAACGAAGAGGCTCCATACAGAGCTGCAACCCCTTGGGTCGCTCCGTAGCGTAACAGGCTGCCGATTCCCCCACACACAATCATCCAGAAACAAAATGCTAGCATTCGTTTTCCTACATTTTTTCTGGTTGCGTAAGTCCCAACAAATCAAGAACGGTAGCAAGCGTACGATGCACCATGAACACCATACACAAACGTGCGCGTGTTAACTCTGGCTTATCGGTATCAATGATTTTATTTTTGGTGTAATACGTATGCAATTTCTGTGCAAGATCAAGTGCGTAATACGATAACAAGTGAGTCTGATGCGTGGTAACAATTGAACTTAAAACATCACGCAACGCAACTACTTTTTTAAGTAATGTATGTTCTTCTGAACTCACCTGTGCCATCGCTGCATCAAAATCGCTGTCCTGCATACGGCCACTACGCAGTTGGTCAATCCACTCATCAAATCCCTGATCGGTTGCTTTGACAAAAAGACTATTGATACGTACGTAGGCATATTGAATGTAATACACCGGATTTTCATCAGTCTTTTTAAGCGCTGTTGCAAGATCAAAATCAAGTGGCGCATCGCTCTTACGATTTAAGAAAAAGAAGCGCGCTACATCAACGCCCACCGTTTGCATAACATCGGCAAGTTCGGTAAAGGTACCAGCCCGCTTGGACATTTTGACCACCACATCACCTTCTTTAATGGTGACCAGTTGATACAAAATAACTTCCAAATTATCGGCATTGTAGCCGAGCGAAGCCATCGTTGCTTTGAGCCGCTTAACGTATCCATGATGATCATGACCAAGAATATCAATAAGCGTGTCATAACCACGATCAAACTTATCTTTATGGTAGGCAATGTCGGCAGCAATGTAGGTTAACTCGCCATTGCTTTTACGGATAACACGATCTTTATCATCACCAAACAGCGTTGATCTGAACCACAAAGCACCCTCTTGCTCATACACCAGATCTTTGCTTTTCATAAGCGTCAGCACACGATCAATTGCGCCGCTGTCATGCAATGTTTTTTCTGAATACCAGCGATCGAAGGTAATGCGATATTCAGCAAGGGTCGCTTTAACAAGATCTAATAAATTTTCTTTGGCATAAAGCTCAAAAAACTGATCACTTTTTTCGGTAATTTTTTCGCCCTGCTCAGCAACACAATCTTTGGCCATATCAACCAAATAAGCCCCTGCATAACCACCTTCAGGAATTTCTACCGTTTGTCCAAGTTGCTGGAGGCAACGTATTTTAAACGACTGACCCAACAGGTTAATCTGGTTTCCGGCATCGTTAATGTAGAACTCTTTATCTACCTTGTGGCCCACAAAGGACAAAACCCGAGCTAACACATCGCCGATAATACCGCCACGACCATGTACCAAGTGAAGGGGACCGGTCGGATTGGCGCTGACAAATTCAATAAGGTATTTGCGGACTGGTTCACTGGGCTCGTTAGCAAAAAAATTCTTGTTTTGAACGTAGAGCTCGCCCAACAAAATACGCCAGGCATGCGGCGTGAGAGTAATATTCAAAAAACCTGGCCCTGCAATGGCAGAAGAGGCAACGATATCAGCACAATCACCATAAGTAAGTTCTTGTTGTAACTGCGCTGCGATCTCGCGCGGAGCACGCCCAATCACCTTTGCAATAATCATGGCAACATTGCAACTCACATCGCCGAAGTTATCATCAACTTCAGCGTTGATCTTAAATTCAAAACGAGCTAGTTGTTCGTCGTTCACCTTAAAAAGGGTCTTCGTTCGGTCAACAAGCACAAGTTTCAGACGGCCGAGTACGTTCATAAAAGCACCAATCAATCAAAAAAAGTAATAATGGCCTTATAGTTTATCATGGAGCCTCCGCAATGCAAAAAAAGGCTTGTCTCTTAGAAATTCCACGTTGCACTGACCCCAAGTGTGCCCCCTATCATGTCAGCGGGCCACATAAATTTGCTCAAAAAGGGATAATCGTACTCTATGCGAATGAAGGGCCCCCAGGATTTGAGCAGAACGGATGCATCATAGCCAGCCAAGAGGTGCAGGGTTTGCGTGTTCCATCCACGTAAACGTCGGTCACCATTGGCAACATTGTTCTGGGAAATCATATAGTAATTGGTTCCCCAATTAGCTTCATTCTGATTTTGCTCAATCACCGTTTGCAGAAACCAGTTTTGTTTCACTCGGTAAATAGTCGTCTCCTGTTTGGTATATGAGTACCCAATCGTGGCGTAGAACCCTTTAAATAATTTATCAAATCGCGCATAGACGCCAACATCCCATACCGTTCCCTGATCGTTACCAACCCAGGCTGGTTTCTCAAGGATTATCCATCCGTTTTGTTGCTTATTCTTGTCCGTCATGAGTCTTCGGCGAGCATTGTCTCTGATAAATATGGTTGCCTCGCCCTGCAAACCAACCGTAACAAAATTCAAAACACACGTTTCAAGTCCACCTTGGATAAGTGCCGCATAATCATGGTTATAACCAAGTGGCACAGCAAAAGAATTATCAACGTCTGCCTGAGATGCGCCAGCAATCAAAAATCCTGCTTGGGCAAAACCGCTCAACGAGGTAAGAAACTCTTTTTTGGATAATTCAGCACTTTTTTGCCAACCTAATGATACCACCCCATCACTCACCCCAGATTTTTTGAAAGTCCTCATCGGTTTAAGCCCAGCCTCGTGCATAATGACAGGTAATTTTTCGCTAATGAATGTATCCATGTTAACGGGGCCATAACTAGTATTAATTATTTCAGCTCCACGTCGATGTGGCTTGATGTGATCAATCTTTATATCACGTACAGGAAGATAGCCATGCAGATAAAATCCCCAAAAAAGATTTTGTTTCAGTTCAAAATCATATTCATTGATTTTGAAACGACCTGAATAATCGGCCATGCCGTCGTTAGGTCCAAGATTGGTCAGGTTATCAAATATACCAGTCTGATTTTGGTTCCAATAGGTCTGTGTTAAAGGGCCGGGCGTTTGAAGTCCTATGCCAAGACGTACCAGATTAAAGGGGCCTCGTTGGCTGAAAAGTGGGCGTCTATCCTCATGGACATTATAGGAATGGCTCGTCTTACCCGCTGCAAGTCGTGCGGAAATAAGCGTTGCCCAATCTTTAGTCTTATCGGTCGGCTCAGTTTGGAAAAAACTCGCGCGATAGAAGTTGGGTAAATCAAGCGCGCAAACCTGCATTACCATGCCAAGATTGCATACCACCAATGTAATCACCCTACCCATGCGCATAAGAAATGTTTTCATGCTTCATACCCTTCAATGGTTCCTATAGCCTTGTCCCGTGTAGCTTAGCAACCAGAGAATCCAAAAGCAAAGATGCTTAAAATGACGCCTGGAAGTAATATTGACAAAATGCCTTTTTTGCTCCACCTTTACTACCGTTAAAAGTTAATCTATCCAAAACATATTTACATCTCTATCCCAATAAGGAGGATCGCATGTCACGTAATTTTGCAAATGCTCTGGCACTTGCTCTTGTTTTGGGAGTATGCTCAGTCGGTTTTATGAAGGCGGCAGATAAAGAAAATGCGCCAACACCAGAAACTGCACAAGTTGTTACCAAACCTACACAGGTCGTTGCAGAAAAAGCAGCTCTTCCACAGGCAACAGAAGAAATTGTTACGATCAATGATCAAATCGCCTGCAGAGATTTGAGCGACGATTCAGATTTTGATTTCAATCTTGATGATGATGACGTTGATGACGATATCTAAATAAATTATAGATTGTAAAAAGGCCCGCTGGTTTCAGTGGGCCTTTTTTTTATTTGGGTAATCCCATAAAAATTAATTTACGTTCTTTGTGTCCAAGCCGATAGGTTTCGGTGCGTTGGATGAAAGGCTGCGCTTTAGGGTGTGGTTCCCAGTCTTTTGATGCCCAATACGCTAACGTTGCAGTATTATAATGGCAGGCGGGTTTAAAAACACGAATCAGTTCAAGATCTTCAAGCGCAGCTCGGGTAACAAAAAGATCAATCTTATAGTCGGTCGTGCGCAAAAAGGTACGCCAATCAACAGCACAAATTTCAATGTCAGTAAGCCCTAAAATCTTAATAACATCGGCCAAAAATCCTTGTTTCTTTTTATTTACTTCAAGAAGGACAACTTTAAGGTGGGGAAACATAATTTTTAGGGGGATTCCAGGGAAGCCACCACCCGTTCCGATATCAGCAACTGATGTAATCGTTGTTAGATCAATAAAGCCGGCAAGGGCTAAAGAATCTTCAAAATGTTGTCGGACAACGCCCGAAAGTTCGGTATGCGCGGTAATATTAAAAAATTCATTGCATTCCAAAAGGTACGCCGCATAACGCTGAAATTGCAGCAATTGTTCTTTGGTTGGCTTAACATCCTCTTGGAACTCAGCCCAAACCTTCTCGGCAGGCTTTTGTCGTATCTTCATGCTGTTGTCCTCTCTATGGGAGATTAATAGCTTTTAAGGGGCCCACTTTGATAAAGTAGTATTAGTATAAGGGGTTTTATAGGGAAATCACGGGGGGAGCCATGAAGTGGTCAAAACACACACTTACTATCATTTTGGTGCTACTTACCAATACACAACTCTGCGCAGATAGCCGAATCATTATATATCTGACACATCCGCAGAGGGAAGTTATTACCGGCGCCGGGCAAACGCTGAAAAATTATAAAGACCTACCGCTCAGCGGTTTTGCTTGCATTTACGCCGGTTATATGGATATGTCCGATACTGATGGACTTGTATCCTTCCCCTTGCGCCATACATCGCCCAAAATATACGTTGCCATAACGCCACGTATTGAACTAGCCAATGTCAAAGAGAATACCTACTCTCATCGCAAGCTTGTCCCCGGTCAGCCGGCTATTATATACAAATTTGAGCGCAAAACAGATACAAAAAACAACTTGTATTGGGAGGTAACAACAGAAAAAATACCTGCCGACTTAACCATCAATCCTCTTGCCATTGTCATCATCACCAATCCACACAACATTTACCTACCCACGGGGAGTTTTATCTGTACGGACGGAGGGCAAATGGTACTCCCACCATTCTATGTTGTTGGACGCAATGATAATAAAGATGCCCTTTCTTACATCTTAGGAATCAAACGTCTTTTTGAACCAATTAGCAAAGAAGAAAAGAAGATAAACGACAACGCCACACAACAACTGATCAAAACCATATAAAGGAGGTGTGGGATGTTTCGTCTATTACTAACACTTTTGAGTCTTATATTCATTGGATTGTTATTCCTGACAGGCTGTGGTAAAGAAAGGACATATTGGCCCGAGCGTGAATACCGCAAACATAAAGTTGAACCAATAACACGCTATGATGAACGCAATCTTACTAATCACCTGAAAGTCCCACCAACCAATTAATAAGAGGAGAAATAGATGGATTCTAAAAAAGATATAAAAGGCTGCGGCGGCTGTTGTTCAGGATGCAAACCACTTCGTTGTCACTGCAAATGCCCCAATTGCAAATGCAACAAAAACAATTCCTGCAATTGCGGCGGTAAAAAATGCGAATGCACTGATAAAGAATGTAAGTGCTAAATATCATCGCATAAGCAAAAAGTTTCACACGGGCTGGATTTCTCTGGCCCGTTATTGTTTGAGCACTTTAATCACCTTGTCGTGATTTACTTGAGCAAAATCGGTATAAAAAGCCCCAATCGCTAAAAAATGTTCCGGGGCAATAAGGTAAATCAATTCATCACAAAGTTGTTTAAGCGAATCAACAACATCAGCCGGCATAACCGGTACCGCAACAACAACTTTATGAGCACCGCGCTTACGAACATCTTTGACGGCAGCCTCCATAGTCAATCCCGTCGCAATCCCATCATCAACTAAAATCACCGTTTTGCCGGTAATATCCACTGCCGATTTATGAGTTCGATAGAGTTTTTCGCGTTTTTCACATTCTTCACGCTCACGAGCAACGGTCGCATCAATATATGTCTGCGCAACGCCCACTTGTTTAATAAGTACCTCGTTAAATACGTGAACGCCATGTTCTGTTATTGCGCCAATTGCCAATTCTTCATTATCAGGTGCGCCTATTTTACGCACAACAACGACATCGAGCGGAAGCGCTAGCTCATGCGCAAGCACTGCAGCGGTAACTACTCCACCCCGCGCCAATCCAAGAATTATTGTATCTTGTCTGTTTTTGTACTCTTTAAGCAGGTGTGCTAACTTTTTACCCGCTTCTTCACGATCTTTAAAACGAATCATCACCATCCCCTTCATAAACATTATTGACAAAAAGATTCTCATAATCTTACCGTAATTCATAGTATAAAAATCTATTTTTTTTCTTGAGGGGAAGATATGCACGCACTCATGCAAACACTTATCACGCAGCTGCGACGCAAAGAACTTACACGCGCGCAATTTCGTTATTACGCGCATCAGCTTGCACAATGTCTTGCACAGCAAGCAGTTGATCATCTTAAAACAACACCAGTTACCGTAGCTACACCATTTGGCAAAGCGGATGGTATTGCACTCCAACAGCCCGTGGTACTCGTACCAATTTTACGTTCTGGCTTGGCTCTTTTACCCGCATTTGTCGAACTGTTTCCCGATGCAGGCATTGGATGCGTAGGACTCCGTCGGGATGAAAAAACCGCAATCGCCACGCTGTATTACAACAATATTCCCAAGCTTAGCGGTGATGAACAGATTATTATGCTCGATCCCATGATTGCCACGGGGGGAAGTTCCTGTGCGACGCTTGAAATTCTTACCAAGCAAGGTGTTGCTCAACGCAATATTCTTTTTGTTGCCGTTATTGCCGCGCAACAGGGACTCGATGTCGTCAAAAAGGCATTCACCGGAATTACCACTATTGTCGCAGCCGTTGATAAAGAGCTCAATCCTAAAAAATTTATTGTTCCTGGGCTTGGCGACTTTGGTGATCGTTATTTTGGCACTGAATAATTGTTGCGTGACACTTCATTGACAAAGAAGACTCGAACGATACACTTACCGCCTCATGATGTCATAAAAATATATTTTCGCTCTATCATGAGGAACCACGGTGAAAAAAATCTTGTCGGTCGTGCTGGTACTTGCCTCACTTGCCACATCTGTTGCCAACGCAGTTATTCTCCCTCCGCGCAAACACTTCGCCGCTCAATCAATCCCGCTTGATTTCTATAAAAAAAGCGCTCATTCAATTCTCAAACGTTTCGACTTTAAAAATACAAACGATATACGCGCTTATTTGCAAAAACGCATCGAAGTTATACACGTAGCATGCAGCCAAACAGAAGATATATCATTGTTATCGCAAGAGTATGCTTTGTTAGAAGGCTGTTCAGATCTGCGCCTACCAGATTACGAAGATTGTTTTTGGGGAACAGTTGTTGATTATGCCCAAGAATATGCCGAAGCTTATATCAGACTCATGTGTAACTGCAAAGAAAAAGGCTTTCATGTACAATCATTTGAATTGAGCAATTTAATTGATGATCTTCTTGTTGTATCACATAGAGAGTTTGCAAAAACAAGCAATCATAAGATTTCTGACATTCAAAAAATGCGCATACATGTCCGTCAATTTAGCAAACTTGCATGCGCGCTGATTGAGATACTCGATCAACAAGAAAAAGATCTTTCTACAGGCGCTCAAAGCCCAATTGACGACTCCGCCCAAACAAGAAGCCAAACAGCGCCACCATTGCAATCAGGTACACAAGACTCAACAGAAGGCTGCTCAGCGCATACGTGGTAACCAAAGTTTCTGAAAGAATTACCGCGCGCATCCCTTCAAATGCATACGAAAGCGGCAAAGCCCACGCGATCTTTTGTAACCACACGGGCAAAATAGCAATCGGATAAAAAATGCCGCTCACCGGTGCAAAGACAAATGAAAGCATCCACGCAACGTTTTGTGCTTTTTGTCCATAATAAATAACAAAAGCAGCTCCCAAAAATCCTACCGCCCAACCAAACATCATAAGGCTCACGGCATAAGGCAACATCATCCAGCCAACGGCAAAAACATTAAGTGCATACAAAAGCCACACAACACCCGCGCCAAAACACAAGACAAATGTTGTTTTAATAAGACCGTTGAGCATGAGCCCAATGATCCATTCAGCACACGTCAGCGGCGTTGAAAATAAGGTGATAAGACTTCGTTGCCACAATTCTTCGAGCAAGGGCATAACAATTTCAAGCTGCGCGCGCGATACAATTGACCAGAGCACAAGACACGTCATCATGATCAACACAATATGAGGAAGTTGCACGTGCTGCTGTTGCATCCATACCGAAGTTAATCCCCACAACAAAATATCCATCGTCGGCCAAAACATTGATTCAATGAAGCGCCAATAGTTGCGCCGCTCGATAAGAAGATAACGAAGCATAACGGCGGTGATGCGGTGGAATGCAATATTCATACAAATCTCACATGATTGGTTACGTAGTTATTATTGAAAGTTTTTAAGTATATCATGTTTCATCGCATGCGCTGCACGCCACCGCATATTACTCGCTTAATTCACATTATCGTAAAGCATCTTGCCCACAAGATTCACACTGGCACCAGGCTGCAAGCGCAGATGCACATCATACGCGCCACCCTTAGCGCTATCGCCAAATACCATACTGGTGGCAAGTGTTTGTGGCGCTGTACTTTGCACATAATCCGCAGCGTAAATTTTTAATACACCGGCATAATCTGGTGTTACATAAGTCACCGCCACATACTTTCCATTCGGGCTAAATCTTATCCATTCCAGGAAAGCGCTTGCATCGGTTAGGGCCATAAAAGAACCTGGTATTAAGTGCAACAACTTTCCATCGAAAGAAAAAACCATTACTTTAGGGATAAATCCGATCTGTCCGGTGTCAGCGGTAAGAGCCACATATTTTCCATCAGAGCTCCACGCAGTGTCAAGCGCTCCTTCGACTGGATAAATATCACTCACCATTAGCGAACTTCCATCAAATCGAAATACATAAACACTCACATTGACTCCACTCGCAACATATCTTCCATCAGAACTCCATGGATCGTCTGATGCAGGAGAAGTAACGCCACTAACGCTGTAATTCGTAACTAATTGTAATGAAGTTCTATCAAAATCATACATACTCAAAAGAGATCCAGTTTTAGTGATACTAAAAAGATGATGGCCATCCGTACTCCATGACAAAACGTTCGGTGCACTTACTCCAATCTGCGCAATATATTCCAATGATGAACCATCAAATCTATGTACTTGTAGTGTATTTCCGCTGCTGATCGTAAACGCAAGATATTTGCCATCAGGGCTCCAACAGGGATTGCCGCCAGTATTACCTCCAATGCTTGTTACCACGGTCAACGATGTGCCGTCAAACCTTAAAATCCTCAAGCCAGGAAAAGGTGTTGTCCAACCAGGCATTCCTGCAACCAAATATCTGCCATCAGGACTCCAATTCAGTAGAAATGCAGTGGTACCGACGTCTTGTGCAACAAGGGTAAGCATCGATCCATCAAAGCTATAAATCTTTAAGCCGTTGTCACCACCAACCGCAATATAATTTCCACTCGGATGCCATGCAATGTCATAAAAGTAACCGACATCTTGCACGCTCACAAGCGGCTCAAGTGCTGTCATGGTCAAGGTTGGATCGGTTTTGATCTGGAGACGGTCGTCAAAACTCACCGTACCGGTGGTCACACGCCAACCGGTATTGGTTGTTTGCAACGTGTTACCATCCAGATACAAAACTGATGTTTCATCCGCCATTTTTATAAAGTTATTATCGGTATACGTATCTTTGAGTGAATAGGGCGCATCAGTAAACGTTGCTGGCGCCATAGAAAATGTCACCGCATGATCAAGATACAAGCACGAATCTTTGGTAATAAAACTTGGGACTGGTGAATTATAGATAAATGCTGACGTCCCGGTGATTGCTACATCGTTGTGAATAAAGAACCGTCCACCTAAAAATAGAAAGTCATCAGCTGGCTCAAGTACTACATTATCAAGTGCAAGTTTACTGTTGAAGGCGCCACAACGTAATGCAGGAAATGTTGGTGAATTGCGCGTTGTTTTTATTGTTGCATTGGCAATTGTCAACGTCACATTGGTATCAACAAATATTTCTGCATTTTCACCAATAATAAGCGCATGTCCGTGAGCATCAAGAATGGTGTCTCCATTGAAATGCAAAACTTTATTCGCAGGAATCGTAAAATCACCATTCAGAATAAGCGTATGGCCACGTCCATCGATGTTGCCGCCCGTCGTCAACGTCACATTTGAATCAAATTCAAGATCTTTGAGCATTCTAATGGTGCTTGTCTCGCGCAAATCTATGCCGCCTGAAATCGTAAATAAAACATCCATGTTGACACATGAGTGCGACGCAACGGTAAAACCTTCATTAAGCCGCACAAAGCCTTGTGCAAGCGCTCCATCATGAAATACAAAATTTTGGGTAACATACGCTGTTTGATTATTGTAGGCCGTGATGCTGTTGGCCGAAAGTGACATAGTGCTTGCCAAAAGAAATGCCCCCACGCAGAAACTACGTAGATACTTCATACTCCCTCTCCTTTTAAAATAAAGCTAAATCTCTTTTCTCCTCGTTTGTTATGCAATGGTCAAAAAGTAATCTTCAAGCGTTGGACGCTCTATCCAAATTTGGGTATAGATCACGCCGGCACGTGCAAGTTCAGTAAGTAACTCTGCTATTTTACGTTCCTCAACATCGATGGTAATCCAACGTTCCTCGACTTGATAAGGGAAGTGCTGCGACTGCACATAGGCAATAGTTCGCTTAAGGCCATCGCCCACATCAAGATAGACGCGTGTTGTCGATATACTTGCAGCAAGCGCATACGGTGTGTCATCTGCAATAATTTTTCCGGTCTGCAACACTAAAACGCGGTCGCAAACTTCAGTCACTTCGCCCATATTGTGTGAAGTAAACAAAATCGAAACGCCCTGTTCTTGCTGCTGTTGACGAATAAATTTGCGTACTTCCTGCGCAATATCAGGATCAAGCGCAGCGGTCGGCTCATCAAGAAAAACAATGCGCGGACTGGTCATAAAAACTTTAGCCAAGGTTACGCGTGTTTTTTGTCCGGCAGAAAGTGTGCCAAACATCTGATCACGAATATCCCACGCGCCAAATGTCTTCAGATATTTCTCGCTTGCTGCACGGCGATCTTTGGTAGACATGCCATACAGCCGTCCATGAATCGCAAGATTTTCATACACCGTTAAATAATGCGGAATGTTGACATAGGTACTTGCAAAACCAACCTGTTGCAACGCCCACGAACGATGTTGGGCAAAGTCTTTGCCAAAAAATTTGATGGTTCCTGATGTCGGCGTTAGTGTGCTTAACAACATTTGTATGGTTGTTGTCTTGCCGGCACCATTGGGGCCCAAAAGTCCCAATATTTCACCCTGCTTGAGTTCAAATGAAATATGATCAACGGCAACAAACTCTTTATTTTCACCCATTCGCGCTGGAAATATTTTGGTCAGCTGCTCAACCTGTACCGCAGCGTCATGTGTTTCCATTAGATTGTTATCCACAAATAAGCAAAGAATGCATCGGCATTTGGCTCACGACCTAAGCAATCTTTAAGAAGTTTTTCGGGCTCAGCGCTTCCGCCTTTAGCAAGTACCGTGCATATCAAACGTTTACCAGCTTCAGGATTTACCAGCCCTTGTGTTTTGACCGCATCAAAAAGATCTATCGCATATACCTTGGACCACATATAACTATAGTAGCGTGCGCCGTAACCAATCAAATGGCCAAATGACGCTTGCATATGTACATCAGGATCGTGCAGGACCATGGGCATTATCGCCTGGGCAAGTTGTGCGCGGAGCGCATCGATATCTTTTTTTGCGCCTGGCTTAAATACCCCCAACGACAACAATGAGAGCATACACTGACGTGTCACGAACCATCCAGAATCAAATTTTTTGAGCGCAATAACGCGATCAACAAGCTCATCAGACAGAGGCTTGCCGGTAACATAGTGGCAGCTCAAATTCTTAAGAATTTCTTTATCAAATGCCCACTCTTCAAATAATTGTGAGGGAACTTCTACAAAATCACGCTTAACCGAGGTACCCGAAAACGCTACTAATTCAGTACTTCCCAACACGTGATGCATGGCGTGACCAAATTCATGAAAGAATGTTCCCACATCGTGATGTTTGAGAAGTGCCGGACGATCGCCTTTGCTGCGCGGAAAGTTTGCAATAATGCACGCAACAGCAGGAGCTGTGCGGAGCTGCCCCTGTCCATCGTGATGCTGCGTTGTTGCCACAATATCAACCAAGCAAAAGTGTTCATATTTATGTTCGCGGGGATACAGATCAAGAAAAACATAGCCACGAAGCGTATGCGTATCTTTGTCACGAATTTCAATGAGCTGCACTTCATCATGCCAAGCCCATGCAGGTTGTACAAAAACAAATTCCAGATTTAAAAAGCGCTGATAAATATCTAAAACGCCCTTAACAGTACGATCAACCGCAAAGTACTGTTCAAGCTCATGCTCATCAACTTCAAAATGTTTTTTCTTGTATGAACGTTTGGCAAAGCCAATATCCCATGGCTTGAATCGGCCTTGAGCATCAAGCGAGACACCTGACGGAAGATCGGCACGTAGGGCATCAATTTCTTGATGCAGCTTGGCTTTACACTTAGCCGTTAAATCATGCAAAAATTCTTCGGCACGTTCAGGCGTGCGTGCCATTTCATCATCAATATTAAGTTCGGCATAACTCTTAAATCCAAGCTTGTGTGCCAACAGATCGCGCTTGGCTATGATATCATCAAGCAACGCACAGTTTGCAGGATATGCACGATTGCTAAAAAGCGCGTACATTTGTTTGCGTGTTGATTCTACCGAACAATGTTCCATTACCTCATCAAAAGCGGGCCAGTTATTAGGCACAATCAGTTTGCCCTTATCATCACGCTCAAGATGCGCGATAAAGGGAGGATTGCAGCCAGCAAGTTCGGCTTGCGTAACCGACAGGCTACGATTATCAGATCGAATATTTTCTTCAAACTTTAATTCAAGTTCTGCAAGTTCTTTGTGCAACTGCTTTATTTCATCAAAGCGCGCATCATCTAGATGAAAGCCCTCGCGTTTAAATTCGCGCATTTTTTCAGTAAGAAAGTAACGCTCTTCTTCATTAAGAGATTCGCGCGCTGCATTACCATCAACATAAGCGTTGAAGGCGTTATATAACTTTTTGTTCATAAACGCATCAACAGAAAATTTTTGCAATTTGAGAACTTCCTCTTGGCACGCATCACGCAAAGCTTTGTCCGGACTTACCATCTCAAGGACAGCAAGTGCGCTACTAATATCTTTAAAGTCTCCGCACAAACGATCGAATGCACGTGCTGTGTTGTCAAAAGTTCGTTTATCAGCCTCAAGCGCATAAAGCTCATCAAGGGCCGTACGTGCGCGTTGAATGGCATAGTCGGCATAGCGATGCACTTCCTGCGCTGTTTTGGGGAAAAAGCGACAGGCGTCTTGGGCGTCTTGGGCGTCTTGGACAGGTTTGGTAAACATGGAGCAAAACTCCTTATAAGAAATTTCTTGTGATTTATCACTGCGTCCACAACTGCTCACTAAAATCATGGCAGCCAGGAACATTACATTTTTTTGCTTAATCCTCATAAAACTCTCCATCTAATCCCTAACACTTAAAACAATGCGTTAGTCTACCAGGCAAAACAAGCGTCAGGCAATGTAAGAGCATAGTTTGCGGTAAATTCTTGGCAATATCGGCGCTGGACAGAACCCACAAACATGATATTGTCTCTGGCTAAACGATTTATCCAAACCACAAGGAGATTTATCATGGCACGTCCTTCATCCCGTCTTCTTACCCTTTCTGCACTGGTTTATGCAACCAACAGCATTATGGCCGCACCGCAACCAACAGCATCGCCATCACGCACCGTCATCAAAGCGGTTGAAACCACGACGGCAGTTGTCAAAAAGCATCCAGAATTTCTTGATAAGATTGATGTCACGGCTGAAGATATTGTTGTTACCGCCAAAAGACGCGCTGATATCATCAAAAGCGAAATCCCCGCTGATGAACGCAAAGCCATAGAAAAAGCAGTCAAAGAAGAAGCTCAAGAAGCATTCGCTGAAATCAAAAATATTTTTAAACATCGTGGTGACCGAATCAAGAACAAAGTTGATGCGGTTATTGGCAGCGAAAAACGCGAAGAAATCACCGACAGCATCCAGACTGATGTTGAAGAACTTGATGCACGCGCACAGGAAATTAAGCTTGCCCAATCATGCAAAGAGGTTGGCAAAGATATTGAGGCTGCGTACAAGAAGAATATGAAGAATTAAATTTTTCATTCTTTTCGAATATTAATGAAGCGGAGCTTTTTTGGCTCCGCTTTTTTTGTGCCCGCTTGGCGTACATAAGAAAGACCGGGGAAGAACTCCCCGGTCTATTTTTTTCTGCGAATAAGATTTATCTACTACCATAACTTGTGCGAGTTGTGCCAGCTTTTGCTGCTCGAGCCTTTTCGGCTTTTGCAGAATTTATCTTTCCATCCCAAATAGTTATAACCTCAGTAAGGTCTATACTGTCTGCTAAATTTTTTGCTTCATTAAACTTAAAACTAATTTCATCATTATATGCGATTTCAGCTTCTTTTAATGCCTTGGTTAATGACGTGGTCGCTTCAGCTACTTTTGTATTAGCTTCTTTCAGTGTTGCTCTTGAGCTACTCAAAATTTGATTATCAGACTCTTCTGCATTTATTCCATAACCAGCGGCAATATTCATTTTGGTATTCAAAGAATTCACTTCTTTTCTTGCGGTTGCTATGGCTGTAGTAGCCCCTTCCTGAGCTATTTTAATTTCGTTTTTTATACTATCAATAATGTTTTGTCTTTCAGTTCGTTGATCCTCACGTTTTCTTTTTTCCTGATTATCTTTAGCCGCTTGCGTTTGCTTTTCAATTTCCAATTTCGCAAAGGCATCGCCAATGCTTACACCCTCTTTAATCAGATCTTTGAGCACATCTAATCCAGCTACCATCGCCCCCGTTTTGACATCAACAACGCCTCGCCCCGGAACATATTGATATCCTGCTGGAAGCGTACCCATATTCGCCGAAATACCACTTGGCATCCGTTGTATACCAGGTGCCATAGGCATCGTAGCCGCCCCGGGCCCCGCCCCCATTGTAGAAGCCGCAGGTGCTGAAATTGGACTGGCGGGTACACCTGTTCCACCAGCAAGATCAGATTCAGATGGACGAGATTGCGTCGCACTCAACGCGCCAATAGAAATAGCAAAAACCGCCGCTACAAGCGCTATCGATCTCATCTTCATAAACTTTCCCCTTCTCAAAAGACCCACTTTTCACACCCTTTGATAACTTTCTACTTCGATTCTAGCAATATTTATTTTCTAAATGCAATATTTTTATCAATAATGTTTTAAAATCCTGCGCGCAGTCCATTATCAAAAATTCACTTTTTGCCACTTTTCCCCCATTTTTCTCCTGGCGCGGTAACCGTAAAATCGCACGGACAAACGGCACATTCGCCACTTTCTTCATCCCCATCCATAAAAAACTTTTCTTTGATCGATTCTTCCAAGTTAGTTTCTGAGTGATAGCCTTGCATGATGGCAGAGGCGCCGTGGTACAGATCGCCATCCCTAAAAATCAAAAAGGCCGGGAGAGCTAACCCCTTGAGTCCTTGATCAGCTATAAGATCTTTAAGCCGCGTAGCATTTTCTGAACCTGCTTTGCTGCATTCCATCGTCGCGCAGGTAATGGCGCCCTTAAAAAATTTTGCCGTATTATGAAGCGCTTTGAATGATTTTTCTTCATCTTTATGCCCGCGGCAATACACCATCACCACAACCGGCTTGCAACGAGAAATAAGCGCAACAATCTGGTCAAAATCATTATTCCCGTTAATAGTCAGCAATGAACACAAAGCTTTTTCGGTCTCTTGAGCAAGAGCACGTT
>JAHFBS010000001.1:19023-22921 GCA_023249895.1 bacterium
TTTGTGCGGGTAGCTCCGCAGCGCAACACCCCACACCGCAGACATAATTGCTAAGCCATACACTATTTTTTTCATACGCCCCCCTTGTTTATGGAAACCCCAACCACTCTTTTAGTTTAGAAAATAACGAATTTTAAAAGCAATGAAGCGTGCAATGGTCCAAAATCCACTGCACGCCGCACATGTTTCCTACTGGTACGAAGTATGAATTAAGAATGATAGAGAGTTTGTGGAACTGATGTTGAATATAACGTAATTCGCTCAGCCTTGGTCTTACACTTATCTGTTTTTTCAAGAATAAATGAATATCCTAATGCATCCAAAATCTTAAAGAATGATTGTAGCGATAAATTCTTACGTTTTCCGGCACGAATTTCTTGCACAATCGTAGGTGATATTCCAGCAGCTTTGGCTAATTTTCTCACCGAAAGTTCATCCTCTTGCATTGCAGCTATAACAAGTTCGGAGAGAAGAAATTCCTGATACCCTTTTTTATATTCTTTTAATTCTTTTGGGCTCAAGCTCAGCATATGTTGATCATAGGTTGAGAGTGATTCTTTTTTGAACATTTTCTTTTTTTTACTTTTCATAATAAGACCCCTTTTTGACACGATTTTCATAATCCTGACGACATCGCAATGCACGCTCTTTTTCTCTTGGCGGGAGCTTCTGTTGCTTTTTTTCAAATGCATTAGTCACAATAATCCTGGATCCCGTAAAAAAGAAACTTAAAAACCTATGCGGCATTGGTTTAAATGCATAAATTTGATCACCTTCATAGTTAAATTTTTGCTGATTTCGAATTTTACCGAACTCACCCATCGTTTGGAAAAGATAAAGCAGTTTATTCTTCTCTACAGTCGACAACGATTGAAAATACTCTAAAACTAAACTTTTACCGTCGTCGTCAAAATACCATTCAATAGTAAAGCAACGACCTTCGTACGCTATAAATTGATTCATGCTATCTCCTTTTGCACGCACAAATTGTAACACAAATGTGTTACTTTATAAAGAAGAATAACTTTTTTAAGATCAAGCACCCTATCGCATCTCTTCAGCCTGCGCAGTCTGCGCCATGAGTAGCAAAGCCCCCTGATGCCCTGGTTCCATTTTTAGCACAAGATCGGCCTCGCGACGGGCCAGACGGTGCTCCCCCCGTTCTCGCTCAACCAAACTCAGGTAAAAATGGGCATCAACATAACTAGGAGCCAGATTAACTGCACGTTCAAATGCCTGCTGCGCCTGGGCAAGATTGCGTTCTTTGATATACGTCTTGCCAAGATTTACCCAGGCAACCTCGGGAGTTTGATAGGTCGTATCACGCGTAAGGCTGTGCCACATCTTTTTTGCGGCAGCATAATCATTGCGTTGTGCGCAAAGACAAGCACGATTATTGATAATTTCTGAGGCAAGAGGAGCTTCGGGATGACCGGCTAATGCTCGATCGTAACAATGCTCACTTTGCACATAATCGCCAAGCTTAAAAAGAATTGCTCCCTTACATGCATAGTATTCAGGACGCTGGTCACAATCTAAAGCTTTGTCGATAGCGAGCAACGCACGTTTATAACCATGAGCAGCCCCACCATCTTCGGCCATATCGTTAAGCGCCATTTTGCAATAGGTATGTGCAAGTTGCTGATTATCCTGTTTTCCCCCACAACTTGTCATTACAAGGCACCAAAATATAGGTTTTAAAAAATTCATACTCAACCCCGTCCTCCTTTGCTATACTTTTTTCGCTGGCCACTATCAAAAATTGTATCGTAAGTTTCCATCATTTTTCAATTGTATGTAAGGAAATGCCGTGCACCTTATCTGGGACGAGTTTCTCAAAATCATCAAGGAGGAAGCCGGCAGCCAAGTTGTTGAAACCTGGTTCAAAGCAGTCTGTCTTGAAACGTGGGATGCTACCACACATACCGTCACGCTACGCGTCCCCAATCAATTTGTCAGCAGCTGGATTCAAAACCATTACCTTGAATTACTCAGGACGCATCTTGCACGCCTCCTTCATGCACCGGTATTAAAATTTGCTTTTGTATGCACAACCCCATCAACTCCTCTACAAAAAGCACGCAGCATTATTCCGGCAGCAGTGCTCTCTGATGCAGAATTTGTTGCACCAACCGCATCGCCACAAGCAGCACCTCTTATCGTTGCACCGCGGACGCATATAGCTGCCGTTGATCGCAGCAACGGCAAAGAACGCTCAACCATAGCGCTCAACGAGAATTATCGATTTGATAACTTTATCGTTGGCCCAAGCAACTCGCTTGCTCATGCGGCGGCGCGAGCAATTTGTACCAATCTTTCAAGCGTCTACAACCCACTCTTTATTTATGGCGGTACCGGCCTTGGCAAAACGCACCTTCTGCATGCTATTGGCAACCAGGTACGCGCACAAAATCCAGACGCTGTGGTTCGTTACGAGACATCAGATAATTTTATTAATGACTTTATTAATTCAATTCGTTTTGATCGTTCGCAACAATTTAGAAATAAATATCAAAAAGTTGATGTCGTCCTTTTTGATGACATTCAATTTCTTTCAAATAAAGAACAAACGCAGGAAGTTTTTTTTCATATCTTTAATGTGCTCTACGAACAACAAAAACAGATTGTTCTTTCAAGCGACACCTTTCCCAAAGAAATTGCAGGGCTCCAAAGTCGCCTCAAGTCACGCATGGAATGGGGATTGGTTGCCGATATTCAGGTACCAGATACCGAAACCAAAATGGCCATCTTGCGTAAAAAAGCCGATTATCACACACTCAATCTGCCGGATGACGTCGCAGAATTTATTGCCGCCCGCGTTATATCAAACATTCGCGAGCTCGAAGGCGCTCTCATTCGCGTCAGTGCCTTTGCAGCACTTACCAATCAAAAAATATCAATCGAAATGGCAAAGCGTGTTCTTCTCACGTTGGGTGAACCTAAAAGAGAAAGTATTTTGCTCGATACCATCATAAAAATTGTTGCTAAACATTACGATGTTGCAATTAATGATATCCGGTCGAAAAAGCGCCATCAGAATATTGCCAATGTACGCCAAATTGCCTTTTATATGATGAAAAAAATGAGCGATTGTTCGTTGCAAGCAATTGGCAACTACGTCGGCGGACGTGATCATTCGACCGTTATCCATGCCGTCACTAAGGTTGAAAAACTTCTTGCGCTCGATCGCACGCTCTGCCAAAAGCTTGGTATTATTGAGCAAGAGATTTTGACATCTTAGTGCAAAACGCTGAAATACTTTTCTCCCTCACACCACACGTGGTAGGATGAAGGCGAACGCAAGAAGAAAGGAATTAAAATGAACCTTATACGCGCACTTGTCGCGCTGCTCTTATGCACCTCAAGCGTGTACGCATCACACATCGAAGAACTTGATTTTACCGTCGAGAATAAAACGGGAAAAACTATTTATTGCACCTGTTTTTCTTATGTACACAAAGGCGACTTTCGCCATTGGCGCTGGGATAAATCACCCGTGACAGAAATACAAGATGGCTCAAAAGCCGTCATCGACATTGATACCATTGATGATGGGCAAGATCGTAAAAATGTGTACGGATACTTGGGTGTTTTTGATGATCAGCAAAGCGCAGACGATGCGGTCATTGAACTGGTCGATGAGCGAAAACTTCTTGATGTCGATCGTTTATCAGAGCTTAAAGGCAAAAAAGTGACCGTCGAAGTTGAGAAATATGGTCACAAAGAATTCTTCGAATATGATTTCGCACCAGATACTGCACCAACAGAAAAATCGACGGAGCTAGACTTTGTCGTTGAAAACCGTACCGGCAAAACGATCGTCGCCTGTTGCTTTGTTTACGAAAAGCGTGGAAAGGGACGCTGGATCCCCGAACTTGAAGACAAAGATGATGCCTCG
>JAHFBS010000001.1:22931-23714 GCA_023249895.1 bacterium
CAAGCCTGGCGAGAAACAAACAATCAATGTTGATACCATTATTTCAGGTCGCGATCGTAACTATGTCCGTGGCTACCTGGCAGTATTTGATGGTAAAGAACGCGAAAAAGCTGAGAAAGCTACGTATGAACAACTCGAATCGCGACGCAAACTTAATCTCGGGCTGCTTTCAACGCTTAAAAACAAGAAGGTCATTATTAATGTTGAAAAATATGGTATTATGCCTAATTTCATTGACTACACAACCAAACCCTTAAACAAAATTGATTTTAAAAAACTTCACTCGCGATAATATTATGATGCAACCTAAAGAAACTTTTCATACTTCCGTTCTTGTTTCAGAAGTCATTCAGTATCTAGCACCGCAACCCAACAAAATATATATTGACGCCACATTTGGTGGCGGAGGGCACACGCGAGCCATACTTGAGCATGAACCGAACTGCTCAGTGATTGCTATCGACTGGGATCTTAAGGCAATAGAACGCAACGCCCCAGCGCTGCAAGAAAAATATGGTGACCGTTTTAAAATATTGTGGGGCAACTTTGCGCACCTTCATAAATTGCTGAAAAAAGAAGGTATTAAATCGGTCGATGGCATTTTAGCCGACTTTGGTACGTCACAATTTCAAATTCATGAACGTGCAGGATTTTCGTTCCAAAAAGATTCGCCGCTTGATATGCGCATGTCGCCAAGCCACTACCCCACAACAGCCGCAGACTTTCTCAATCATGCCGATGAAAAAACGTTGGTAGAAATTTTTCAAGACTACGGCGAAGAGC